>NZ_JBATGR010000550.1:0-2550 GCF_049665975.1 Eudoraea sp. | reverse complement strand
GTGGATAGTAGTTTTGAAATTATTACACCTAATGAAAGAGGATGTCAATTATCTGTTTTGATCCACGGCGAGGGTAGATCTTTGTTTGATTATTTGATGGAAAATGGGGTGATTACGGATTGGCGGGAGCCTAATGTCATAAGACTTGCACCGGCACCATTTTATTGTAGTTATGAAGACATGTATAACTTCGGACAAATTTTAAAAAAAGGGATATTGAGTAAGAGTAGAAATGTAAAGACCTGATTTTATAGCATTCTATAATGGTTGTTTAAAGATATTTACCAAAGTATTTTAATGTAAATCAATGAAATTAGAGCATGTAGCCATATGGACCAAAAAGCTTGAATTGCTTAAGAATTTCTATGTTAGCTATTTTGGAGGTAAGGCCAATACCCTGTATTATAATCATACCAAAGGGTTTCAGAGTTACTTTCTCACTTTTGATTCTGGTGCAAGATTAGAACTAATGTATATGCCCGATATAACAGAAAACAGAAATGATACAATAGGGAAACAGCATCTGGGAATCATTCATTTGGCCTTTGGAGTAGACAGCATGTCTGAAGTTGATCAAAAGGCTGCGGAGTTGAAAAGAGATGGATATAAGGTAATTAGTAGTCCAAGAAAAACGGGTGATGGATATTATGAATTTGAGGCGCTGGATCCCGATAATAATCGTTTAGAAGTAACCACATTGTTTATCGAATGAATGTATATTTTTGGCCTTTTTTAAAAGGCAGCTTATGAGATCTCTTAGACTAATCCTTTCAAATCCCAGATATTTCGGGCCTGCCTGGGTTTTTGCCAGCTTAAATATATTATTTGGTACCTGGGCCATTTATATACCTTCTGTAAAAGAAGATCTTGGGATAAACAAGGCCACCCTTGGTATTGCTATTTTTTTTCTTTCACTGGGAGTTTTTATGGTTTTCCCTGTAGCTTCTAAAATCATAAATAAAATTGGAGTGGGTAAAGCTACCTCAATTGGTATAATCCTTAGTTGTATTGCTGCTTTATTTCCGTTAATTGCACCTGGTTTTATTAGCCTTGCTGTTGCTCTTTTATTTTTTGGGGCCACTAATGGCTTTACGGATATTTCTATGAATACCCTGGTTACTGAAATTGAAAAAGAGGATAAACAAAAGTTTATGTCTGCTTCCCATGGCTTTTTTAGTCTTGGTGGCGTTCTGGCAGGGCTTGGCAGTTTTTTAATAACTGTAATAGACAATAGGGGTTTGCATATGCTTTTGGCCGTCTTATTGGTTCTCTTGGTAAATTTTGTTTTTTATAAGCAATATCGCAATGTTATAGCTGCACCTATTGAAAAAGATTCGTTTAGCATAAAAAATTTCAAGCCCTTAGTGCTGCTTGGAGTCGTATCGTTTGTTGTAATGGGCAGTGAAGGAGCCATAGTAGATTGGAGTGGATTATTTTTAAAGGAAGTTAGTCTTGCACCTGAAGCTATTTGGGGGGCAGGATTTTTGGGATTCCAGGTATTTATGACCCTTGGGCGTTTTTTAGGAGATTCAATAAGTTCTAGAATAGGCTCAATAAAAATAGTAGCGTTGGGATCTTTAATATCCGTTGTTGGTTATCTGCTGGTACTTACCACAGATATGTATTTGGCCATTGCCGGATTTGCACTTACCGGTCTTGGATTTTCTGTAATTGTCCCTGAATTATTCAGAATTGGAGGTAATGTCAAAGGAGTAGAATCTTCTCAGGGAGTTGCTTTTATTGCAGGTACAGGATATTCAGGCTTTCTAGTTGGACCTGTAATTTTAGGTTTTATAGCAGAACAATTCTCCTTAAGTTTGAGTTTTACTACTTTGATGATTTGTTCTATCGCTGTTTTAGGTGCCACTTTTCTGCTAAAAAAGAAAAAAAAGGAATAAGTCTTGTAAGGAGCTATTTTACCTGAATATTTGTGAAATACAATTTAAAATTCCCTTCGGCATTTTTATGTGTCTTTGAGATATTCAATCCATCTAAGGTTGTATATTCCTCCCATGTAGTTGTTAGTGTGGATTCTGTCTGATTTGCTTTACGAAATGTCCATTCCTTGATGATATAATCATCCCCATATTAAAAATCATAGGCATCTCCGGGTGTATAACCTCCTTCGCCTGTATAAACAATAGTCAGTTTTAGCATCGGCGTTTTACTAATTGGAGCTTCTGCAGCTGCTGTTGCTTCATAACTGAAACTATCTTTATCCCATACCAGGTTAAAAGGCGCTAATAACCAATATTTGTCGTTTATAAAACCTGCATCAACTATAGCTACAGTGCTGTCTATCTCACTTCGGTTATAAGTAACCAAATCTCCTTCAGAGCTTCCTGTAACCTCATTTCTCTGAATATTCCAAACCCAATCCCGCTCAAAATGAGTAGTATCCCGGTCAACATTAAATGTAAATTTTAGTTCTTCTACATTTTTCCATTCTTGCAAACCATGAGCATAGGCTATTTTTTCAGGAATGGTTTGTTCTATATTTTCTGTAATTGCATCTTTTTTCTGTTCGGTTTTACAGCTAAATATGAGCAC
>NZ_JBATGR010000549.1:0-6469 GCF_049665975.1 Eudoraea sp. | reverse complement strand
GTTGGGATGAAATATGGGTATACAATAAAGAACTTAGTGGAGACTAGAATGTAGCCAAACAAACTCTTTAAACCCTCTTTTTCTGAAAAAAGAGGGTTTAATTGATTAGTGCTAAAAATTCGTCTTCTGAAATAATTGGAATACCTAATTTATCTGCCTTCTCTTTTTTACTGGGGCCCATATTGGCGCCCGCCACCACATAAGAAGTCTTTGAGGAAATGGAAGAACTAACTTTACCCCCATTGTCTTCAATATTCTTTTTCAGTTCCGTTCGACTTACTTTTTCAAATACGCCGGAGACCACAAAGGTCTGACCCTTAAGTTTATCAGTTTGCCCATCCAGTTGCTTATCGGTAAGTGAAAACTGAAGGCCATATTCTTTTAGTTGGTTTATAATATCTCTGTTCTTTTCCTCATTAAAGAAATTCACTGTACTTTCAGCAATTCTCTCTCCAATTTCATCTACCATTACCAACTCATTTTCTGTGGCCGCCATTAATGAATCTATATTCTTATATGCCTTAGCCAATTTTTTAGCCACAGTTTCCCCTACATATCGAATGCCAAGTCCGAATAACACGCGTTCAAAAGGAACATTAGCAGATGCCGCTACCCCATTAATTAAATTTTCGGCTGATTTTTCTGCCATGCGCTCCAAAGGCATTAGCTGATCTTTTGTTAGGGTATACAGATCGGCATAATTATTAATTAAGCCCTCATTATATAACAATTCTACTGTTTCACTTCCCAAACCTTCAATATCCAGCGCTTTTCTGGAAATGAAATGCTGAATTCTCCCGGTTATCTGGGGCGGACAACCGCTCTCATTAGGGCAGAAATGCTGGGCCTCCCCAGCTTTTCTAATCAACTCTGTACCACATTCAGGACAGTTTGTAATATATCTGGTGGGTATAGAGTTCAAAGGGCGTTTTGACAAATCGACTCCTACAATCTTAGGGATAATTTCACCCCCTTTCTCTACACGCACTGTATCCCCTTCACGTATATCAAGCTTAGCTATTTGATCAGCATTATGCAATGAAGCTCTTTTTACCGTGGTTCCGGCAAGGAGAACAGGTTCTAAATTTGCAACAGGTGTGATAGCTCCGGTTCTGCCCACCTGATAGCTAATCTCATTAAGAATTGTAACTGCCTGTTCTGACTTAAATTTGTAGGCCAGAGCCCACCTTGGGGACTTAGCGGTATAACCCAATTCTTCCTGTTGTTGAAGGTTGTTCACTTTTACAACCACACCATCAGTTTCATATGGAAGACTATGGCGCTCAATATCCCAAACCTCCAAAAACTCCATCACTTCCTCCGTAGTTTTACAGAGCTTAGCCGCAGAAGGGACTTTAAAACCCCATTCGCGCGCTTTTAGAAGCATTTCAAATTGGGATGAAAAGTTAAGGTTACTTCCGGTAATTCCGTATAAAAGGCATTCCAAAGGTCTTTCCGCAACTAGTGCACTATCCTGTAATTTAAGGCTCCCGGCCGCAGTGTTACGGGGGTTCATATAAGGGTCCTCCCCATTATTAATGCGCTCTTCATTCATTTGAGCAAAACCTTCCATTGGTAGTACAATTTCTCCCCTAATATCAAATTTAGATGGGAAATCACCTTGTAATCTTAGGGGCACAGATTTTATGGTTCTTATATTTGCAGTTACGTCATCTCCCTGAAATCCATCACCTCTTGTAACTCCTCTAACAAGTTCCCCATTTTCGTAAGTTAAGCTAATTGAGGCACCATCATATTTTAGTTCACATGTAAAGTTAACTGCAGAATCTCCCAAAATCCGCAATACCCTCTTTTCCCAATCCAATAACTCTTCTTTGGAATAAGAGTTATCCAATGAATACATCCTATGTTCATGAACTACGGTCTCAAAATTCTTGGTGACAGTACCTCCTACTCGCATGGTCGGGGAAGTTGTATCCATAAATTCGGGATACTGTTCCTCTAATGCCTGCAACTCCTTTAATTTCATATCAAACTCATAATCCGAGATAGTTGGACTGGTGAGCACATAGTACTTATGATTATGTTCGCGTAATTCACGGCGTAAGACTTCTATTTTTTCCTTAATAGTCATTAAAGCTGATCTTTATTTATCCATTTGGGCACATGCTTAGGGCGATAGCGCATCATCTTATCCAATAAACCGTTAATTGAATGGTCTAGAAGTATCATATCATAGTTTTCCTGGTTAACAAATCCCTGATCAACCATTATTTTCAGCATCTCCATTAAACTGTTATAAAATCCGTTAACATTTAGAATGCCTATAGGTTTGTGATGCAATCCCAATTGAGCCCATGTTATCATTTCAAAAAATTCCTCCAAAGTGCCATAGCCCCCAGGCAGCATAATTACACCTTCGGACATTTCATGCATTTTGAGTTTACGCTCATGCATATTTTCTGTCACAATCAATTCAGTTAGGCCGGGATGGAATACTTCTTTGAGTTTAAGAAAATCCGGGATAATCCCGACAACGTTTCCTGAATGGTCAAGTGTACCCTGAGCTAACTTACCCATTACTCCAATTCTTGCTGCTCCATATACGAGTTGAATAGATCTTTCAGCCATTTCCCTACCTAAGGAATAAGCTTTATCCAATATAAGAGGGTCTTTTCCTTCACTACTACCACAAAAGACAACAATACTTTTCATTTCGTAAACATTCTCTGGACTTTAAAAATATTAAAAAAGACAATTATAACGCATTTTAAATTTATCCTGCTTGCCTGGCTTTAATCATTCTGTCGTTTCCAAAGATATCTTTTCTGAGCTCAATTTCAGAAAAACCGAATTCCTTCAAAAGCTCTTTTACCTCTTCACCTAAATATTGATTAATTTCCATATAAAGAACACCTTTGGGGGTTAAGTTATTTTTTGCGAGTTTGGCTATAGGTCTATAGAAAAGTAACGGATCTTCATCAGGAACAAACAATGCCAAATTAGGCTCATTTTTAAGGACATTATTATGCATTTGATCTTTCTCCATCTCCCTAACATAAGGAGGATTAGAAACTATAATGTCATAGTTTTCTTTTAACAAGGGTATCTTTAAAATATCGGCTTGAATAAATTCAATATCCGCATTATTCTTTAACGCATTTTTTTCTGCTACTTCAATCGCAGATTTGGAAATATCCATTGCTGTGATCTTAAGGCTTGGTTTTAATTTGAAAAGAGAAATTGCAATGCAGCCACTTCCTGTTCCAATATCAACAATCTTAAGATTGTCTTCCAAATTTTCAATATCTTTAAGAACCCAGCTTACTAATTCTTCTGTTTCGGGTCTTGGTATTAGAACAGACTCATTTACCATAATTTTCAAGTCCATAAAAGTGGTTTCTCCCAAAACATACTGAATAGGTATTTCATCCCTTAGTTTTGATAAGCCTTCAAACATATATTGTTCTTCATCCTTTGTGATTACAATCCTCGGATCTATTGCAAGAATAAATTGCTCTAAACCTAAAAAATGTTCTATCATTAAATAAAACATACTGTCTACTTCCTCTTTGGGATACTTTTCATCCAATTCCCTGTGATATATGTCCTTGATTTCCTTTAACAACATTTCTTTTAATGCTATGTACTTCCAAAAATGACAGTTCGAAAAGCAGCTGTTTCCTGAATTCCTTTTACATCCCTATTCTTCAGGAATATCCTACTTTTGCAAGGTGAAGATACACGAAAAATATATGCGCCGTTGCATTGAATTAGGCAAAAAAGCCCTGGCTTTTTCAGCACCAAATCCAATGGTTGGAAGCTTAATAACCCATCAAGGTATAATCATAGGTGAAGGCTACACCAGTAAATATGGCGGGCCCCATGCAGAAGTGAATGCCATAAATTCCGTTGCCGACAAATCACTTTTAAAAGAAGCTACACTTTATGTTACTCTGGAGCCCTGTTCCCATTATGGAAAAACTCCACCTTGTGCCGATCTTATAATCACGAATAACTTGCAGAAAGTGATTATAGGTATTCAGGATCCTAATCCTGAGGTATCTGGCCGTGGAATTAAAAAGCTTAAAGAAGCCGGGTGTGAAGTATTAGTAGGTGTATTAGAAAAAGAGTGCCGAAGGCATCACAAGCGTTTTTTAACTTTTCAGGAAAAAAACAGGCCTTTTATTATTTTGAAATGGGCGGAGACTAAAGATGGGTTTATTGCCCCTGGCGCAGACTGGCGTAAAACCAAACCCGAACCTTATTGGATTAGCAATTCCTATGCGAGACAACGAGTGCATCAATGGCGAAGTGAACAACAGGCAATATTAGTTGGAACAAATACTGCTTTGGAAGATAATCCAAGATTAGATGTTCGTTATTGGAAAGGAACCTTCCCCATTCGAATAATTATCGATAAAACGCTAAAACTACCAATAGATTTTCATATTTATGACAATTCCACCCGAACCATTATCCTAACAAAGGTAAAGGATGAAACGAAGTATCAGGAAGGTTTACAATATGAAATTATTGATTTTGAGAAGAACCTGGCCGAAGAAACCTGCAGGATATTATTTCAAAATAATATAGCCAGTGTTCTAATTGAAGGAGGTGCTCTTACCTTAGCAACTTTTATCAATGCAGGACTATGGGATGAAGCAAGAATAATTACAGGAGATACTGTTTTTGACACCGGTACAAAAGCACCACATATTGAGGGCCAACCGGTTGATATAGAAATCATTGGTAATAATACCATAAAAACACTATTAAATGATTGAGAATATCATCTTTGATTTTGGGGATGTCTTCATAAACCTGGACAAACAAGCCACAGCAAGGGAAATGCAGGTATTTGGATTTAAGAATCTCACCCCTGATCTGGAAACCTTGTTTATAGCCTATGAAAAAGGATTGATCACGACTGAAGATTTTCTTGATAAAACCAATCAATTGTTTCCCAAAGCAAGCAGATTGGATTTAATTCACGCCTGGAACTCTATAATTCTTGATTTCCCGGAAAAACGACTAAAATTTATTGAAAAATTAGCTGACGAAAAAGAATATCGTCTTTTCCTGTTAAGTAATACGAATGAATTGCACATAAAATTTGTGCAGGAGAGAATGGGTGAAGAAAGATATAAACGTTTTAAAAACTGTTTTGAAAAGTTCTATTTATCTCATCAGATAAATTTGAGAAAACCCGAAGCCGCCATCTTTGAATATGTACTGAATTCAAATAATCTCAATGCAGAAAAAACCTTCTTTATAGACGACAGTAAAGTACATACCTCTGCGGCTGCAGAATTAGGCATTACATGCTGGAACCTTAAGGTTGGTGAAGAGGATATTTTAGACCTAAATACTAAAATATTAAAATGCTAGACCTTTTATTAAGTATCCTTTTTTCAAGTCTGATATTTGTAATTTTTAAATTATTTGATACACACAAGGTCCAGACTATTTATGCGATAATTATAAATTATGTTACCGCCTGTCTGGTTGGAATTCTATTTTACAACAAGCCTGTACAGTTATATGAAATTCCAAAAAATGATTGGTTTTATGGTACTTTGTTATTAGGTGTTCTGTTTATCGTAGTCTTTAATCTTATGGCAAAGACATCACAACGCCTGGGAGTATCGGTAGCATCTGTTGCCACCAAAATGTCATTGGTGATCCCTGTGATACTGGGACTGATATTATATAACGAAAAACTCAGCTTTTTTAAAACATCGGGTATTATATTGGCATTGGCTGCGGTATATTTTGCATCTGTGAAAGATGCGCCCCGTGCTATTCAAAAAAGAACTCTTTTGTTGCCTGTGATGGTTTTTTTAGGTTCAGGCATTATTGACGCGAGCATAAAATACATGGAAGAAAATCATGTATCAACAAATGAATTTCCAATATTTTCAGCCACTGTATTTGGTGCTGCAGCCTGTACCGGAATCTTGTTTATTCTCTTAAGATCATTTAAAAAACCCTTAAAACTTAATTTCAAAAATGTTTTGGGGGGTATTGCTCTCGGAGTTCCCAATTTCTTCTCTATTTTCTTTTTATTAAGAGCGCTTCAAAATGAAACACTGAACAGTGCTTCCATTTTTACACTAAATAATGTTGCCATCGTAATGTTTTCAACCTTACTCGGTATTGTATTATTCAAAGAAAAGATCAGCCCTAAAAACTGGGGTGGTATCTTGTTGGCAGTTATAAGTATTATTTTAGTGGCATTCTTTTGATGGAAAATAAAATTGATATATATAAAACAATAGCCAAGGCATCAGACGGTATACTTTATAAGGACCGCAAGAGTAAGTTTTATGCCTATACTTTTCCAATAACAAATGAGAGGGAAATAAAACAAATTATAGATAATCTTCGTAAAAAGCACCCAACTGCAAATCATGTTTGCTATGCATGGAGAGTGGGTATAGAAAAGCAAAGTTATAGAGCAAATGACGATGGGGAACCAAACAACTCAGCAGGAATGCCCATATAC
>NZ_JBATGR010000548.1:0-5147 GCF_049665975.1 Eudoraea sp. | reverse complement strand
TATTATCAGGATGATTATGACTACTATACTGTGGAATTCTATATTCCCGATGGAAAGATAGTAGCTGCTTATGATACTGACGGTAAGATTTTAAGAACTATTGAAAAATTCAAAGACATTAAATTACCAGACGCTGTATCGAAAGCATTGTTAGAGCGTTTCCCAAACTGGGAGATAGTAAGCGATGTTTACCGCGTTACTTATACAGATAAAAAGGGAGCTAAAAAACAATATAAACTCCAATTACAGAATGGGGATAGAACTATGAAGGTTAAGATGAACGAAGATGGCGAGTTTCTTTAGGAAGTAGCTCAACTTAATCCGATTGTGGTTAGCAACTTAAGGTAGCTGTACTACTGAAATAAAAGGTTCTGTCCCGTATATGGAGAGAACCTTTTATTTTTAACAATTTCTTGAAGTTATTAAAATACCATTGTCAATACTAGCCAATAAAATTCATTTAAAGAGAATAAGAGGAAGCATATCTTCATTACAATAGATTAAAATGAAGTTGCTATTTAATAATATCTAAAATCTAATATCATGAAAAAATTTATTTTAAGTTTATTGGCTATAGCGCTAATTAGCGTAGCGTATTCGCAAGAAGTAAAATTAGAGGAACTCTCAGAAGTTGTAGTTGAAGCTGTGAATTACAAGTATTTAAATACAACAGATAACAAGGTAGCTGCAGTGCCAGTTAAGATGTTAGAACGTAAGGCAGCCGCTTATGATGTAACTACCAAGGACTACTATCAGGACAATTATGATTATTACTCAGTTTCATTTGTAATTCCTGATGGGAAATTAGTTGCTGTTTATGATCCCGATGGTAAAATTCTAAGAACCATTGAAAAATTCAAAGACATTCAATTGCCAGACGCCGTAAGCAAAGCGCTACTGGATAGATTCCCAAATTGGGAAATTGTAAGTGATGTTTATCGAGTTAGATATGAGGATAGAAAAGGTGCCATAAAAAATTATAAGATTAAGTTACAAAATGGGGATAAAACAATGAAAGTGATGATGAGTGAAGAAGGAGAATTTCTATAATTTTCGATGCACTAGCAGTTAAATTTTACCCCTGATGTTGCTAAGTGGGAAAGGCCTGATGTTTTGAACATCGGGCCTTTTTAAGTCCTTGTGCTACCTATAAAAATTCATTTCATCCAAATAAGTCCAGACCGCATCTGGTAGCATTGCTCTAATATTTTTTCCCAACTTATGTTGATTGCGAATAAATGTGGAGGAAATTTCCATTATGGGGGCATTTACCCACCTGATTTTTGGGTGCCCTAAAAATTTTTGATCTGAAGAACCATCAGAAATACGGGGATAAACATAAATGTCGTGATTTTCCAATATTAAATCATAATTTTTCCATTTATGAAATCCCTTTAAATTATCCTCCCCCATTATCAGGCAAAATTGGTGGTCATTCCCATACTTCTCCCCCAAATGAACCAGCGTATTTATTGTATAGTTTGGTTGAGGCAAATTAAATTCAATTTTACTTGCCTTAAGTCTGGGATAATCTTTGACAGCTTCAAACACCATTTGGTATCGATGGTTATTATCCAGTAAACTCCTTTTTGCTTTAAACGGACTTTGAGGTGTAATCACAAACCATACCTCATCAAGATCAGAAAACTCAACCAAATAATTGGCAATTATCAAATGTCCAACATGTATTGGATTGAATGTCCCGAAATAAAGACCAATTTTTTTCATGAACAATGCCTATGTTCTTTTCATGTTTATATTATCAGGAGAATTTATCTTTCACAACTCATAAGAAGTTTTTTCGACAGAGCTACTTCCTTTTAATCCCAATAAAATTTGCGACCAACTCATGTGCTTCATTAAGTGCGGTATCCAAATCGTAGTTTTTTATTATTTTATCAAACTGAGGAGCCGTAGCCAATTCCACTGAAGCTTTTGCAATGCGCATATTAATTTTATCATCACTCTCTGTACTGCGCTTTTTAAGTCTGATTTTTAGTTCGTCTACACTTGGTGGCTTAACAAAAACAGCCAGTGTCTTGTCAGGATATTTCCTTTTTATTCGAAGTCCGCCTGCAACATCAATATCAAAAATTACATTTTTACCTTCACTCCACAAGCGCTCCACTTCACTTTTTAACGTCCCATAAAAATTATCTCTGTATACTTCTTCCCATTCCAAAAAATCATCATTCTTAATATGTCCTTTAAATTCATTAATAGACATAAAATAATAATTTCCCCCCTGTTTTTCCTTTCCTCTCCTGGGCCTTGAAGTGGCGGAAACGGAGAATGCCAGGTTTAACTCCTCCTGTTCTAATAAATATTTTACTATTGTTGTTTTGCCGCTTCCCGAGGGAGCAGAAAAAATAATAAGTTTACCTCCTTCCATTAAAGCACATTGAGCATTTGTTCCTTAACCTTTTCTAACTCATCCTTCATTTGTACAACTAGCTGTTGCATAGGCGCATAATTGGCCTTAGACCCTATTGTATTTATTTCCCTGCCTATCTCCTGGCTTATAAAGCCCAGTTTTTTGCCATTAGAATCGGCAGAATTCATTGTCTCAATAAAATAGTCCAAATGGTTATCCAATCTGACTTTCTCTTCTGTAATATCATATTTTTCCAGGTAATAAACCAACTCCTGTTCAAAACGGTTAGCGTCTACTTCGGCCTTTAGGTCTGCTACTGCTTTTTCTAATCGCTCCCGAATTGTTGATAATCTATCTGGGTCTATTTTAACCACCTTTTTTAACAGTCCTTTAATGGAAGAAATTCTCTCCATAAAATCTTTTTCAAGGACTGCACCCTCCTCCGACCTGAAATTATTTATCTCTTTTAAAGCCTTGTCCAATGTATCCTGTATGATCTTATATTCGGAGTCATCTATATCTTCCCGATCCGTTTTAAGAGCATCCGGCAGTCTTAAAGCCATTTCCATTAGCCTTATGTCTTCCCCGTCTGCGATTGACCTAAGTTGTTCCATGTATTGTTTTAGTATGCCCTCATTTACTACAGATGAACTTTCGTTTCCGGTCATTTCCACATATAAACCAAAATCTATTTTTCCTCTGATCAACGAGCTTGCAATAGTCTTTCTCAGCTGCAATTCCTTTTCCCGATAGGCCGAAGGCATACGGGCATTGATATCCAGGCTTTTACTGTTTAGGGATTTTAATTCAATGGTGATCTTTTTAGATGGAAGCTGCACCATATGCTTCCCGAACCCTGTCATGGATTGGATCATAAATTGTCTTTAATTTTCGTAAAGGTACTAAAATCTTAAAGTGAATTTTTGGTGCCCAGGCAATTTTACTATAATTCCCTAATCCATATATTTCTAAAGCCAACACGGCTATTATCACTATGATCCTGAAGCATCAAGGACCCTTTGCCATGAGGTGGGTTTTTTGGCCATCCTATATACGGAGTAGTTCCTTTTAGTTCCACATGATCCTGTACCAGTACCCCATTATGGATTAGGGTAATTGTGCCGGATTTTATTTTACCCCCTTCTGAATTGAATTCAGGGGCGTGATAGATAATATCATAGGTATTCCATTCTCCGGTAGGCACCGAAGCTTTCGCTAACGGAACGTGCTGTTTGTAAATAGAAGCTACCTGCCCATTTACATAGGTGTCATTATCATTATTATCTAAAACCTGAACTTCATACAGCCCTGATAAAAATATCCCGCTATTCGCCCTATTCTGTCCATCCCTTTGCACCTCTTCAGGAGACCTCCATTCAATATGTAACTGCACATCCCCAAATTTCTTTTTGGTCTGTATATTACCTGTTGAATCTTTTACTGTCATACTACCATCATCATTGAGATGCCAAACTACAGCAGAACTATCATTTGCCATCTCCCATTTCTCAAAATCGCTACCATCAAAAAGAATAATGGCATCGCTTGGTGCACCCTTATTTCCTGTTGGGTTTACTATGGGCGGAACAGGTTCATAGAATTCCGTCTGTTCAGGTTCTGTAGGTTCCTCCCCCACGTATTCCTTATAAACTATTACCTCTTCAGCGGTTTCTTCATGAAGCATGGGTGTATCCTGAGATTCCTGCTTACAACCTATTATCAAAAGTATAACTGAAAACAAATAGTACCGGTTCATAACTACAGTTCTTTTATCTTAATATTTCTATACCCTATACTTATCGTTTCGCCATGATCCTGTAATGCGATTTTCCCGGTTTGGTGCTTTCCAAAATCCTCCCAGTCTGCAAATTTGGAATTGGCGACCATGGTTTCCCATCCTTCCCCTGTGACCGGGAATTCAACGATTTTTGTTCCATTGAGCACTACGATCCCTTCATTGGTCTTATGGTTAATCGTAATCTCATAGGTATTCCATTCTCCAATGGGTTTAACAACATCCTGAGATGGTGCAACCATATCGTACAGGGCACCTGCCTGATGCGTTGTTCCGTTTTTGGCATCGGGGTGATTTATATTATCTAAAACTTGAATTTCGGGTCCTGTATAGTACGGTTCAATGTGTTTAGGATCCTCAACAACCCCCCACATGATACCACTGTTTGCCCCTTCTGTAACCATCCATTCCAGCGATAACACAAAATCTGTATATTCTTTATCTGTGACCAGATTAAACCTGTTTCCATCTGTTCTGGCTTCATCTGTTCGTAACCTCATAGCCCCATCTTCCAATTTCCATGCATCTGGCACTTCCTTTCCCGGATAAACATGCCAGCCATCGAAGGACGTTCCGTCAAAAAGGACGGTCCATTCATTTTCTTCACCAGCGCCCATTTTCGATTCAATATTGGATGAGGCAGTATTTTCCTCGTCCTGATTCTTTGCTTTTTGCTTACAACCAATTAATAGGCTGGCAAATAAAATGATACCAAGTATATTTTTCATTTTCGTAGTGTTTTAAATTCCCAAGATTTTTTTGAGTATTTCCTTATCAATGGCACCTCCGGCAAAATCATCGAATGTTTTTTCGGTAGCTTCAATGATATGATCCTGTATAAAGATAGCTCCTTCACGGGCTCCCTGTTCCGGGCTTTTAATACAGCATTCCCATTCCATAACCGCCCAAACATCACAGCCGTACTGCGTTAGTTTTGAAAAAATAGTTTTGAAATCGATCTGTCCGTCTCCAAGGGAA
>NZ_JBATGR010000547.1:0-4669 GCF_049665975.1 Eudoraea sp. | reverse complement strand
GTATTTATAGATGCCAATGAGAGCCCGTATTCTAATGGAATTAATCGCTATCCCGATCCGCAACAACGTGAGCTTAAAACTCTTTTGGCTAAAACGTTTACTTTATGCCCGGCTAATATTCTTCTTGGTAATGGAAGTGACGAAGTATTGGATCTAATTTTCCGGGCATTTTGTGAGCCACATACAGATAATATCATTACAATGCCACCTACCTACGGAATGTATAAAGTTCTGGCGGGTATTAATGCGATAGAGAACAGGGAGGTTCTGTTAACTGAAAGTTTTGAGCTTGATGTGGATAAAATATTGGAGTCTAAAAACTCGAACACCAAAGTTATCTTCCTTTGTTCTCCTAATAACCCTACCGGGAATAGTTTTTCCGGAATACATATAGAATATCTGCTGAATAATTTTCAAGGTTTGATAGTCATTGATGAGGCATATATTGATTTTGCGACCAAGAGTAGTTGGCTAAATAGATTTGACCAGTTTCCTAATCTTATTGTAACCAGGACATTTTCCAAAGCCTATGGAATGGCGGGTTTACGCTTAGGAGTATGCTATGCGTCTGAAGATATAATTACTATCTTGAATCGAATAAAACCCCCATATAATGTAAATGAACTTACTCAGCGAAAGGCATTGCAGATGATTCAAAATACTGCTTTGGTAGAAGAACAGATTACTGAAATTTTGGCGGAAAGAGATCGAATGGTAAGACAGTTAGCTGAAATTAATTATATAAATAAAATATATCCTACGGATGCCAATTTCATATTGGTAAAGGTAGATGATGCTGATAAAAGATATAAGGAAATATTAGAATCAGGGGTGGTGGTTAGAAACAGATCAACACAACCTCTTTGCGATAATACACTAAGGTTTACAATAGGTACTCCGAAAGAAAACGAAACATTGTTAAAAATATTAAACTCCTTGTAATGGAACTACAGCCCACCAAGAAAAAGGTCTTATTCATTGATCGCGACGGTACACTTATTGTAGAACCGCCAGACGAACAAACAGATAGCTTAGAAAAAATAGTATTTTATCCTGGCGTTCTTAGCCATTTGAGCAGTATAGCTGTGGAATTAGATTTTGAATTAGTCATGGTGACTAATCAGGATGGTCTTGGATCCGAGACATTCCCTGAAAATACATTTTGGCCAGCTCATAATTTCATTCTTAAGTGTTTTGAGGGTCAGGGGGTAGTCTTTGCAGAAATCTACATAGACAGAACCTTTCCACATGAAAATGCAGATACCCGAAAACCTGGTACTGGAATGCTGAAGAAGTATTTCTCCAAAGAATATGACTTGCTAAACTCTTTTGTAATTGGTGATCGGTTAACCGATATGGAATTGGCGAAAAATTTGGGATCTAAAGGTATTTATATAAATACAAATACATATTTGGGCACAAATGAGATAACAGTTGAAGAAGCCGAGTTAAAGGAAACAATTGTCTTGGAAACGGAAGATTGGAAGGCTATTTATAATTTCTTAAAACTTGAAAACAGAGTCGCTGAAATTTCTAGAAAAACTAAAGAAACTGATATTCGTATTAAACTCAATCTTGACGGAACGGGGATAGGCAATATTTCCACAGGGATTTCATTCTTTGATCATATGTTGGACCAACTTGCCCGGCATGGTCAGATGGACCTGGATATCAGTGTAAAGGGCGATTTAGAAGTAGATGAACACCATACTATAGAGGATACAGGGATTGCCCTGGGTGAAGTCTTCCATCAAGCTTTGGGTAATAAGTTAGGATTGGAGCGTTATGGTTTTTGCCTTCCAATGGATGATTGTCTTGCACAGGTAGCTCTGGATTTTGGAGGGCGTAGCTGGTTGGTCTGGGAGGCTGATTTTAAGCGAGAAATGATTGGTAAGATGCCTACGGAAATGTTTTATCATTTCTTTAAATCTTTTTCGGATGGAGCAAAAGCCAATTTGAATATAAAAGCAGAAGGAACCAACGAACATCATAAGATTGAAGCCATTTTTAAAGCATTTGCCAAAGCAATCAAGATGGCTGTAAAGCGAGATGTGGATAAGATGTTATTACCAACAACAAAGGGATTGCTCTAGAAAAATCGAATAGATCAGCGAAACAGATAATCGCATAGTATTGAAGTACATGAAATTGGTTATAGTAAATTATGGTGCAGGGAATATCCAAAGTATAAAGTTTGCTTTCAAACGTCTTGGTTATGAGGCTGTATTAAGTGATAAGGCTGAAGAGATAAAGGCCGCTGACCGCGTTATATTTCCGGGTGTTGGGGAAGCAAGTAGTGCTATGAATAAATTGAAGGCAAGTGGTTTAGACAAAATAATTCCGGAATTGAAACAGCCTGTTTTAGGAATTTGCCTGGGGATGCAGTTAATGTGTCATACTTCTGAAGAAGGAAATACAAAGGGTTTGGGTATTTTTGATACCGACGTTGTCAGATTTACCAATAGCGTTAAAGTTCCGCAAATTGGATGGAATCAAATTACTAATCTTAAATCAGCTTTATTTAAGGATGTAATTGAAAAAGATCATATCTATCTGGTTCACAGTTATTATGCCCCAATTTGTGAAGAGACGATAGCGGTTACAGATTATGAACTGGCTTATAGTAGTGCTTTACAGAAAGACAACTTTTATGGGGTTCAGTTTCACCCTGAAAAAAGCAGTAAAGTTGGAGCGCGCATTTTAAAAAACTTTTTGGCATTATAGTGAGAAATGAAAGAATTGAGAATCAGTACAGATATTCGTGAAATGGATATTGCTTTGGTCCATAATTATCTTTCAAAGCAATCATACTGGGCCAAAGGACGAAACAAAGAAGAAGTTATAACATCTATGGAGAACGCTATATGCTTTGCCGTATTTGACGGCAAAAGACAAATTGCTTTTGCGCGGCTTGTTACAGATTATGTTGTATTCGCATGGTTAATGGACGTCTTTGTTATTGATGAATACAAGAGCAAGGGAGTGGGTAGGTTTTTGATGGATTATATTATGAATTTGCCCAGTATTCAGGAAGTAAATGGGATGGGTTTAAGAACAAATGATGCCCATGGTTTTTATAGTAAATATGGGTTTCACAAAATTTCGGAACCGGAAACATGGATGCAAAAAATACGATAAATGAGATTAATCCCGGCAATAGATATTATAGAAGGTAAATGTGTTAGACTCTCACAGGGAGATTATGCTACCAAAAAAGTTTACAGCGAAAGTCCGCTGGAAGTTGCACTCAAATTTGAAGCCCACGGAATTCAATATATTCACCTTGTAGACCTCGATGGTGCAAAAGCAAAACATATTGTAAATTATAAGGTGTTAGAAACTATTGCTACTAAAACAAATTTAAAAATTGATTTTGGGGGAGGGCTGAAGACAAATGAAGATTTAAAAATTGCCTTTGATTGCGGAGCCGGTCAAATAACCGGAGGTAGCATCGCAGTAAATGACCGTGATACTTTTCTGGGATGGATCGAAAGCTATGGATCTGAACGAATTATCCTGGGAGCTGATGTTAAAGACGAACGAATTGCAATTGCGGGATGGCAGGAAGAATCCGATAAGAAATTGATTCCATTTGTTAAGGATTACCATAAGAAAGGGATCCGATATATCATTTGCACGGATATTGAAAAGGACGGGATGTTGTCAGGGCCGGCAATAGAATTATACAGGCGACTTCTTGAAGAAACAAAGATTAATAAGACGGTGGTGAGCAGGAGTGGTGTGGAAGATGTGAAAATTTCGGGTATAAATCTTATTGCCAGTGGAGGAATATCGCATTTTGATGACTTACCCGCATTGCAGGAAATTGGTTGCGAAGGTGCTATTCTTGGTAAAGCCATCTATGAGAATAAGATTAGTTTAGAGCAATTGGAACAATTTATATTATCCGAATGACCAATATTAAAGATAAATGGGTGTCAGAATTTTTGGAAAATTCTATATACAGATTAGATTAGGGTACCCGAATGATTAAAATTAGTCTTGATGCTATTTCAGAATCAGATGTCTGGAAAAAACCAAATGAGTCGTCCAATAGTGTGGGTAACCAAATAGTACATATTTGTGGCAATATGACCCAATATATTATTGCATCTTTAGGAGAAAAAGAAGATTGGAGAAATAGAGATGAAGAAGTCTCAATGACCGGTGGTTTTACTAAAATTCAACTTATACAAAAACTGGAAGATACAGTTAAAAAAGCCAGGCTCGTACTAAATGAATGTAATGAAAGACAATTAATTAGAAAGCGCAAAGTTCAGGGGTTTAATCTCTCAGGTATAGGAATTGTAATTCATGTCGTTGAACATTATTCCTATCATACAGGTCAAATTGCTTTTTGGACAAAACTTTTGACCAACAATGATTTAGGGTTTTTTGACGGCAGGGACTTGAATATTAAAAATCAATTATAGAATGCTTACCAAAAGAATAATTCCCTGTTTGGATATAAAAGATGGCCGTACGGTAAAAGGCGTTAATTTTGTTGATTTACGAGATGCCGGAGACCCCGTAGAACTTGCAGAAATATATGCAAATGAAGGTGCAGATGAATTGGTTTTTCTTGATATATCTGCAACCGAGGAAAGGCGAAAGACTCTTGCCAATTTGGTTAAACGCGTAGCAGAAAAGGTTAATATCCCTTTTACAG
>NZ_JBATGR010000546.1:0-3502 GCF_049665975.1 Eudoraea sp. | reverse complement strand
TCAGGATTGTGAATAAATAGTTGACCGATTATTTTACATAAGATTTTCACTGATTCCTGTAAAACATTCAAACTCCTACAATCTTAGGTTTTTAGAAGCATTTGGGGCTTATATTCAATGATTTAGTTAAAAATTAGACAAATCACCTGATTTTTAGATTAATACATGTACTAGTAAACATCCAAACCTTCATTTTGGCCGTATATTTGTAAGAACAAAGAATGTGACCATGGATAATCAATATTGTAAAGTTGGAGCGATTACTCAAATAACAAGTGGACAAAAGGCTCTGGCCCTAATAGAATTTCAATATCAAAACTTTTTAAGTAAGGCATCAGATTTTAAGACTACAGATGATAAGCTTGCAACATTTTTTGAATTGAAGGCACGGAAGCTTAAAAAGGTTATTGAGAATTTTGTACAGTAATGTTTAATTCTTTCTAAGTTGCTTTGACATTTCATCCTGCAATTCGGTAGCTTTTTGTGCCGCCATAATTGCAAAATCCTTTTCTGTCGAGGCGTAGATAATCCCTCTGGAAGAATTCACCAATAACCCAACATTTTTATTCATACCATATTTACAAACTTCTTCCAGGCTTCCACCCTGTGCTCCTACTCCAGGCACTAAAAGAAAACTATCTGGAATTATTTTACGGATTTCAATTAAATGACTGGCCTTTGTAGCTCCAACTACATACATTAGATTTTGAGAATTTTTGTACGATATTGATGTTTCCAGCACTTGTTCATACAAAGTCTTTTTCCCTATTTGTTTTGTTTGAAAATCAAAGGCACCTTCATTTGAGGTCAATGCCAGAAGAATAGTATGCTTGTTCTCAAAAGATAAAAATGGTTCAACAGAATCTCTCCCCATATAGGGTGCAACCGTTATAGAGTCAAAATCTAAATCTTCAAAAAATGCTTTTGCGTATCTATACGAAGTATTCCCTATATCTCCTCGTTTTGCGTCTGCAATTGTAAATAATTCAGGGTAAAACTCATTAAGGTATTCAATAGTTTTACGCAACGCTTCCCAACCCATTGAACCATATGCTTCATAAAAAGCAATATTTGGTTTATAAGCTACACAAAGGTGATGGGTGGCATCGATAATAGCCTTGTTAAATGAAAAAATTGGCGACTCTTCATTTAAGAGATGTACCGGTATTTTTTCCAGGTCAGTATCCAGGCCTATACAGAGAAAGGATTCCTTTTTATGGATTTGCTCAACTAAGTGTTCAATTTTCATCCTTATTTCTAAAAAATCTCCGAAGCTTCCTTCAGTTTTTCGGTGTTATCCACCAACTGCAACTCATCAATAATTTTTTGAATATCTCCGTTGATTATATTCTGTAGATCGTAGAGTGTTAGGCCTATCCTATGATCGGTTACCCTACCCTGCGAATAATTATATGTACGAATCTTTGCTGAACGATCTCCACTACTAACCTGTGAATTTCGTTTTGCAGCATCCTCTTCCTGTCTTTTAGCAAGTTCCATATCGTAAAGTCGCGATCGCAAAACCCTAAAGGCCTTATCCTTATTTTTATGCTGCGATTTTTCATCCTGACACTGAGCCACCAAACCTGTGGGAATATGTGTTAATCTAACCGCAGAGTAGGTTGTGTTTACAGACTGGCCTCCCGGACCTGATGAACAGAAGAAATCTATACGTACATCCTTAGGATCTATTTGCACATCAAAATCTTCGGCCTCAGGTAATACCATTACTGTTGCCGCGCTGGTATGAACACGGCCCTGTGTTTCTGTCTGAGGAACTCGTTGTACACGATGAACCCCTGCTTCAAATTTTAGTGTCCCGTATACATCTTCTCCACTAACTTCAAATTGAATTTCTTTATAACCTCCGCTGGTACCTTCACTTAAATCTATGATATTCGTTCTCCAACCTTTAGACTCACAATACTTGGAATACATGCGGTAAAGGTCTCCTGCAAAGATACTGGCTTCATCACCACCTGTTCCTGCACGTATTTCCATCACTACATCTTTAGCATCCTCCGGATCTTTTGGAATTAATAATAACTTTATTTCCTCCTCCAATAAAGGCAAAGCTTCCTTAGCCTCATCCAATTGCATTTTCGCCATCTCCACCATCTCCAAATCACTGCCATCACTAATGATCTCCTCAGCTTCGTTTATATTATTGGTCAGCTCAATATATCGATCTCTTTTATCAATGAGCAAGCGTAAATCCTTGTATTCCTTATTAAGTTTTACGTAGCGCTTTTGATCTGAAATAATATCAGGTTGAATTATTAGGTCTGATACCTCATCAAAGCGCTGTTTAACAATATTTAATTTATCTAACATTCAATCATCTCTTAGGAATGCGAATTTACAAATTTTTAAAGGTATATTAACCTCTTCACAAGCAAGATAGAAAGAGTTTTTAAAAAAGAAGAATGAGAAAATTTATTCTTTCGTGTCCAGAATTATCCCCTGGCTATTAAACATTTGATTGTAGCTGTCCACAATTATTACTTCGGTAACAACCAACTGATTTATTAAGGAAATTCCCTTTTCTTTACCTAAGATATAGACCGCAGTAGCCAGAGCGTCACATAGTTCCGCACTTTTGGCAAGTACAGTTACCTTACTTATGCCAGTAGTTGGATACCCTGATTTTGGATCGATGTAATGTGCGTATTTCTTGCCATTAAAAGTTACATATCTATCTAGATTACCTGTAATTGACACGGATGATTCTATTAATGGTATCCATGTAAATATTTTACCATTACTTCTTGGATGATCCACGCCTAATAACCATTTCTCTCCGGTTGCCTTTGTTCCCCAGGTTGAAATATCTCCTGAAGCATTAATCATGCCTGCGGGAACCTGTTTGGATACCAATAGTTCCTTAACTTTATCCGCAGCATAACCCTTTCCAATCGCACCAAATCCAATCTTCATCCCCTTCTCTTTTAGAAACACTGTATTTTCAGAACTATTAAGAGAGATTTTTTTATAGCCTACTTTAGAAACTGCCTTACTGATTTGTTCCGGAGTTGGAAACCTTGTCATTGAACCATCAAATTTCCAAACCCCTTCCATTGCGGCAATAGTAATATCAAAAGCACCATCGGTAATTTCAGAAATCTGAATAGAACGTTCAATTAATTTGTAAAGCTCGAAGCTTACCTTAACTGGTTTTAAACCGGCATTCCGGTTGATTTCTGAAGTCTCTGATTCGGGATCCCAGGAAGAAATCAATTTTTCAATACGTTTGACTTCAGCAATAGCCTCTTCCAAATTGATATATCCAATTTCTTCATTTTGCGCTACTACCGTTAATTCAAAGGGACTGCCCATTAATTTTACAGATCTCTTTACGGTGATATTCTTTCTAGCCTGACCACAAACTGAAGTCATGGTAAGAATACCAAAAAGTAGTGCCACCAAGCTTTTCACTTACTTTGTTTTTTTTAGTTGTGAAAATATGCGGCACATAGTTGTACTATTCTTATCAGGAGAAAAA
>NZ_JBATGR010000545.1:0-1598 GCF_049665975.1 Eudoraea sp. | reverse complement strand
CCCCTGGTCCGTTGATTTCTTTTTCAAATCCATTAAGAGCACTCTTACTTTGTATTAGAAACAGGGATTGAAATTCCAAAAAAACAAGGTCATGCCTATCGAAAGTATAAACGGATGTATTGGATGCGAAGAGTGCATTAAAAGCTGCCCAACAGATGTGTTAAGGCTAAACCCAAAGACAGGAAAGGCTGAGATTCTATACCCAGAAGATTGCCAGATCTGTCATTTGTGCCGCATGTATTGCCCGGTGGATGCCATTGTTATCACACCAGAAAAATCAATTCCGGTAATCGTATCATGGGGTTGATCATGAAAAAGCAAAGCAAATATCTCAAATTGGTTCCGTCAATAGTCCTTTTTATCGGACTGCCTCTTTTGCTTTATGCTTTGGGAGATTTTCCAAGAAAAAGCGTAGTGAAAGAAATACTTTCAATAGTGACAATGATTGCCTTTTTCGCGATGCTGGCGCAGTTTTATTTTACACGGCACAATAAGCATTTCAATAGGGGGGGTGAATTTTCAATGGCCTTTAAAATTCACAAGTACATAGGATATATATTCATTGTTGTGCTTTTACTGCATCCTTTCTTTATCGTACTGCCAAGATTCTTTGAGGCCGGTATAGCACCTGGGGATGCCTTTCTTACGTTGATTACAGAATTTAGTAGCCTCGGGGTGGTACTGGGCCTTATGGCCTATGCTATCATACTTCTCATTCTTATCACAACTTTTTTTAGAAATAAATTCGATTTGAAATATAGAGTAGGGCGAATGTTCCATGGCTATGTATCCGTATTATTTTTAATCGCGGCTTCGTGGCATGTGATAAATATAGGCAGCCATTCCAACATTCCATTCTCGGTTTACATTATCCTAGTGGCTGCTGGCGGAATATTCTATTTATTCCAAACCTATTTTCGGGAATCTCAAAATACAATGAAGCATGAGTAATTCAAATAAAAATGACCATATGACACGGCGGCAGTTTACTATCTTGACTGGTGGCACATTAGGTCTAGCGGCTATCGGTTCTTGGGGCTTAGCCAGCGCTTTTAAAGAGAACAAGCGAGAAGTTGAGCCTGACGATATCAGCTATCAGGAAAATGAAGCCGATGTCTTGGTCATTGGTAGCGGTATGGCCGGTCTGTTTGCCGCCGTTAAAGCACATGATGCCGGAGCGAAGGTGATGATGGTCTCAAAAGGAAGGCTTGGCTCCTCCGGGCTTACCCCATTCGCCAAGGGTATCTTTGCCTACGATGCAAAAACGGAAAAACTATCTCCTGAAGAATTTACAGAAATGGTGTCCCGTTCTGCATTGGGCACCAATAATCCGGTATATACCCAACAATTGGCCGAACATTCCCTGGCGAGGGTAAATGAACTCAGAGAATGGGGATTTTTTGAATCAAATTTGTACAACAAGGCTTTTAATAAACCTATTACAGAGCGAAATATACCTTTGGTTGAGCGAGTGGTCATCACTCACCTGATCAAAGAAAATGGAAAGATTGCGGGAGCTGCAGGCTTTAGTTTGGACAATCAAAAAATACATTTCTTAAAAGCCAAAGCTGTCATTCTGTGTACCGGAGCCGGAGGTT
>NZ_JBATGR010000544.1:0-2135 GCF_049665975.1 Eudoraea sp. | reverse complement strand
GCGATTTCTTTAAACAGGTATTCTCCTCCAAAAGAAACAGAAAGATTATGAATATTTAGCATTTTTGTGATTGGTGTTACAATTAGAAACTTTGCAAAATCGTAGTTTTGCCTAAACTTTTGCAAATGTTAAAAAAAGGAAACAAACTCTACAGTATTTTAACAGGAAGTTGTCCAAGATGCCACAAGGAAAGTATGTATACTGATAATAACCCATACCATCTGGGCTCCCTTTTTAAAATGCAGGCACGTTGTTCACATTGCAATACCAAGTATAAAATTGAGCCTTCCTTTTTCTACGGAGCTATGTATGTAAGTTATGCTGTTGGAATAGCGTTTGCCGTGGCGGCCTTTGTAATTTCTTTTTTAATAATTGGTATGAGTTTACTAAATACTTTTATTGTAATCGTGATTACTATGGTAGTCTTTTTACCTTTTATTATTAGGCTTTCCAGAAATATATGGATCAACATCTTTATAAAATACGACCCAGCTACTGTTCATATAGATTAAACTTTAATATAGGCTTTTTCATATCTTGCGATATCCATTTCGGGGTCTATCTGCCCTCCATGCTCTATATATTCATATAACTGATTTGAAGCATATGGGGCAATCATTACTCCTCTTGACCCAAAACCATTTAATAAGTAGATATGATCCAGAACAGGATGTTTGCCCACCAAAGGTCTCCTATCGGCCACAGTAGGCCTTATTCCAGCAACATGATTCACTATTTTATAATCACAGTTTAAAAAGGTCTCTAATTTTGTAAGTAGTTCTAATCTGGCCTCTGAAGTGGGCTCATTGTTCTTATCCTTCCATTTGTAAGTCGCCCCAATTCTGTAAAGATCATTCCCTACAGGAATAATAAAAACTGAAGATTTAATTACCCGCTCTTCTTTTAGAATCGGGGCTTTTATAGTTAAGAGTTCTCCTTTTGTTCCGTTGAGTGGTAAATAATTAAAATACTTATTCTTTTTTAGTCCAAACCCTGTAGCAAAAACAATTCTTTTGGCATTAACAGTTCTATAGGAAACACCCTTAGCTCCTGTCTTTAAATCGTCGAAGTTGAAAGTTTCCTCAAATAGCACTTTTTTATTGGTTAAATATCCCGAATATGTTTTCACCAACTTCTGTGTATCTACTCTTCCCGTATTTAAAACCTCCCCAAAACCGAATTGGGCATTTAGGCAAGGATTAGTATTGGGAAGTAATTTTGTAGAAAGGTATGGCTGTAATTTTTGTTTATCAGCCGCTTCAAACCAAAGGTTTTGCTCCTCTACTGATGCAAATATTCTTAAAACCGGTACTTTATGATCCAGGGTTACACCTAGTTTAACCTCTAAGCTTTTATAAAAGTTCTTAGCCAGACCTATTTGTTCGTGAGCTTTCCAGGCAAGGTTAAACCTTTTCAAAATTACCGGATTATACAAACCTCCTGCAATATTGGATGATGTTTGAGAGTCATCATTGATCACTATAAAGGTTTTACCATGCTCTTCAAGCCTTTCACAAAATGCTATCCCGGCCAGTCCAAGACCTACTATTAAGTAATCTACCATAGTGTAAAATTAAAAAACGCCGCACCAAATGGTGCAGCGTTTTTTAATTTATATCTGAATTGGAATTCAAAGCTTGCTTCTAATATGCCCACATGTCCTGTTCCCTGTCTCGTATTGTTTCCTTAATACGATCTGCTTCAAGCAACTGGAATAGCGCATTGTCTGCTATGTAATCATTAATTATACGATCGCCCTGAACGTTGTCTTCTCTATAAATAAGACCGTTAAAACGTCTGGCATTCAACAACATATCAAAAGATATTGGCTGCGCTGAGTTTTGTTGGTTAAAAACCTTGGCTGTATGCAATATCTCTCTGGCACTCGGATACCAAACCCAAAAAAGTTCAACTTTATTCTCATTGGGATCCATAGATTCATCATCCACAAAGTTTACATCGGGTGCTACCGGAGCAATACCCAGCAGTCGATATTTCAATTCGCCCTGTCGCTTATCAAAATACCATATCCCCTTGATACGATATTCTTCAATATCGGCAGCAGTAAGTTCCCTTTGGTTAACATATTCAGGGGAAAGTTGCTCACCGGCATTGATTTGTTCGTATCCAAGATC
>NZ_JBATGR010000543.1:0-9470 GCF_049665975.1 Eudoraea sp. | reverse complement strand
CTTTGAGTGCCTCCCAAAGTCGCTGCCAAAGCTTCTATTGTGGTTCTTGCAACATTGTTGAAGGGATCTTGCTCGGTAAGACTCCATCCACTGGTTTGACAATGTGTTCTGAGCGTTAAAGATTTCGGATTTTTAGGATTAAACTGTTTTACCAGTTTTGCCCAAAGCATTCTTCCTGCCCTCATTTTGGCAATTTCCATAAAATGATTCATTCCAATAGCCCAGAAAAAAGAAAGCCTGGGGGCAAAATGATCAATATCCAAACCTGCTTTTAAACCAGTTCTAATATATTCTAATCCGTCCGCCAGTGTGTAAGCAAGTTCAATATCTGCCGTGGCACCAGCTTCCTGCATATGATAGCCGGAAATACTAATGCTGTTAAATCTGGGCATATATTTACTGGTAAATTCAAAAATATCTGCAATTATCTGCATAGAAGGAGCAGGTGGGTAGATATAAGTATTTCTAACCATGAATTCTTTTAGTATATCATTTTGAATAGTCCCGGCGAGCTGTTCAGGAGATACTCCTTGTTCCTCTGCAGCAACTATATAAAAAGCCATAATTGGGAGTACCGCTCCATTCATGGTCATGGATACAGACATCTTATCTAGGGGTATACCATCGAACAAAATTTTCATATCCTCTATAGAATCTATAGCCACGCCGGCTTTACCTACATCTCCAACCACTCGTTCGTGGTCGCTGTCATAACCTCTGTGGGTAGGTAAGTCAAAGGCAACGGAAAGACCTTTTTGACCGGCTGCAAGATTGCGCCTGTAAAAGGCATTGCTTTCATGTGCAGTAGAGAAACCAGCATACTGTCTTATTGTCCATGGTCTTCGAACATACATCGTAGAATATGGGCCGCGTAGATTTGGGGCAATGCCGGCTGCAAAATTAAGATGCTCTAAATGTTCTATATCCTTTTTTGATAAAAACGATTTTACCGGGATGTCTTCGGCAGTTATAAAGTCGGGTTTATTTGAATCTTTTTGCCTTTTAGTGTCAAAAGGTTTTAACTCCAGGTGGTGCAGCGCTTTTCTACTCATGATCCAATCTTATTTTTTCTGACGCTTCTGATAATCTAATCTCCGCGATTGGTTCGATAATGGTTTTCCTGGGATTTTTTTTGGTAAAAGGATTTTTTTGTAGTTCCTTCTTCATTTTGTCCATTTCGTTAGTGTATTTATTGCTACCTACTAATACCTCGTCTCCGGCATCGTAACGAACTTGTTGTTTAAGTGCACTTTCCTTAATTTTCCTCTGAATATTATGAGCTTTTAATTGTTTTAAAAAGCCATCTCCTTGCTCAATTTGTTTAAAGATTACCAATGCTTTTTCTGCCAGTTGTTGCGTAAGCACCTCAATATAATATGCGCCATCTGCCGGATTCGCAATTTTATCGAAATAGCTCTCACCTTTTAAAATCAATAATTGATTTCTGGATATTCTCTCCGCAAACTCATTGTTTTCATGATATATAGCATCGTATGATAAATTATAAACCGTATCAGCGCCGCCGAGAATTGCAGACATACATTCTGTGGTGGTTCTGAGTAGGTTTACATTGTAGTCATATATTGTCTTATTTCGGTTTGTGGGGCAAGCCAAAATATGACAATCTGTTTTAATTCCGAATTCAACTGCAAGGGTTTTCCAGAGCAGGCGTAAGGCTCTTAATTTAGCAATCTCAAAAAAGTAATTTCCATCTACCGCCATTTTAAAACATACTATCAGATCAGAGCGCAATAGTTTATTCTTATTTAAAAAGTTGAGATATTCACTTAGGTGTCCTAGAGCGTAGGCCAGTTGCTGCGTCCGATTGGCTCCTGCATTTTGATAGAGTGACACGTCAATGCTTAAGGTAGGTGTGTTTGAAGCCTCATTTAAAATTTCTTTCAGGGCTGCATGATCTGATTCAAAATTTGTAAACCAATTTCCAGTTCTGCAAAAATTACCCAAAATATCAATATGAAAATAAATATTCCCTTTAGCGCTTCCAGTATAGGCCAGAAGATCCTTGATATAAGCCACAGACAGAAATTGAAATTCAAAATGTACAGGAATTGAATTAATATCAATACCCTTCATGATCACCTTTGGTTTCAATTCAGGATTGGTCAAGGTAAAAATCAAACTCTCAGTTCCACTTTTGATAGCTCTTTTGGCCTTTTGATTTGCTTCTGCGGCATCTGTAACGAAAATGTGTTGTCCAATTAGCCAGTCAGTTTCGCTAGAAGGAGAACCTAACATGCTATCATTCAAATCATCTGCCTGGTAAAAAGGTTTCACTTTAATACCTTCCGGTGATTCCCATATAAGGGTATCATTATAATCTGCACCTTTTAGATCTGCCTGTATTTTTTGTTTCCAGGCCTTTGAGGAAACCGCAGGGAAATCAGTAAACAGTTGTTCTTTATTCATTTTCTTTCAGTTTTATACTATCCTCGTACTCAATCAAATAAATTTCCTCGTTCTTTTTTTTAAGATAATAGTTTTCCCGAGCAAATTTTTCTAATTCTTTGGGGTCCGAGAGTTGTTCAATAATTTCTTTATCCTTAGCTATTTCTTCTTTCAGGAATTCCTGTGTCTTTTCCAATTTTTTGATTTCTTTCCTCAATTCCATATGTATAAGCAAGGAGTTTGTGTCAAAAAAAGCCATCCATATGACAAAGGCGGTCAGCACCAGCACATAGATATTTGTAAGTATTCCAAACCATTTTTTATCTCTGATAGCTTTTAAACCCATTAGCTTAATTTTTCATTTATGATAGTGCGAACAATATCTACGGCTACGGTATTGTATTTATTATTAGGAATAATTATGTCTGCATATTCCTTAGTAGGTTCTATAAATTGATCATGCATAGGTTTCAAAGTGGTCTGATATCTGTTTAAAACTTCCGACAAATCTCTTCCTCTTTCATTTATGTCTCGTTTGAGTCTCCTTATGAGTCGTTCATCAGAATCGGCATGAACATAAATTTTGATATCGAACATATCCCTGATCAGTGGGTTTGTCATGATCAAAATTCCTTCAATGATCATTACTTTTCTTGGGTGTGTTTTTATCGTATCTTCAGTTCTATTGTGTTTAGGGAAGGAATATACAGGCTGATTAATAGGCTCTCCCTGTCTTAATTGTTTAAGGTGTTGTGCCAGAAGCTCAAAGTCAATTGCTCTGGGATGATCAAAATTAATTTTTGAACGTTCGTCATAACTGAGGTGCGACAGGTCATTGTAATATGAATCCTGCGAGATTAATCCAACTTCTTCATTAGGAAGTTCGTTAATAATTTGATTAACAACTGTGGTTTTACCACATCCTGTTCCACCCGCAATTCCGATTATTAACATAATGGTTCAATTTGTACCAAAAATACAGATTTGGGATGATATTTATCAAGACAATCGCCTTCCATTTATTAATGCATAATTACAAGATCAAATTGGATTAAAACATGATAATATTCATATTTAGGTTAATAGTTTAGGAATAATTTTGTAAAAATGAAACGATAATTTGATCTCTATTGAGATTATTCAGGCATTAGTTAAAGGAAAAAAGAAATGAGCTATGGGTATTCATATTTTGTTATAAAAATCCTTTAAAATTAAATGCTATTTAATTTGAATAGAAAACACAAAATTTATATAACTTACTAATCTTTTTCCAAGAAGATAATTTTAACTAGATCTAATTAAAACATCTATGAAAAATTCGTTTAAGGTTGTCGTAGACCGTAATCAGGAGTTTAAGATTACCAGTGATGACATCTCGAAAATTGATGCCTTAAAAACTTCATCTAATTCGTTTCACATATTAAAGGAAAATAAATCCTTTACAGCAGAGGTTACCGACAAAGATTTTTATCGTAAAAAGTATACTGTCAACATTAACAACAGTTCCTATGAAGTTGTTATTTCAGATGGTCTGGACCTTTTGATAAAGGATATGGGTTTTGCGCTTTCTTCTGCTAAAGATATTGATTCTATATCGGCCCCAATGCCAGGTCTTATATTGGAGATACATGTAAGAATTGGACAAGCGGTTAATGAAGATGATCCTTTATTAATACTTGAGGCAATGAAAATGGAAAATGTAATTACCTCGCCAAGAGATGGGATTATTAAAAATATTTCGGTAAAGAAAAGTGATGCAGTGGATAAAAACCAATTATTGCTTGAATTTGAATAACTGATCTACTATGAAAAAAATATTAATTGCAAACAGAGGCGAAATTGCAATCCGTGTAATGCAAACTGCTCAAAAAATGGGGATTAAAACTGTGGCTGTCTATTCTAAGGCAGATAGGAACGCACCCCATGTAAAGTTTGCAGATGAGGCGGTCTGCATAGGCGAAGCTCCTTCAAACCAGTCTTATTTGTTGGGATCAAGGATTATTGAAGTGGCTAAAAAACTAAATGTAGACGGTATTCATCCCGGATATGGGTTTTTAAGTGAAAATGCTGATTTTGCAGAAGAAGTAGAAAAAAACAACATCATATTTATAGGCCCAAAATCAAAAGCTATCCGTGTAATGGGTAGTAAACTGGCTGCTAAGGATGCTGTTAAAAATTATGATATTCCCATGGTGCCCGGGATCGATGAGGCTATTACCGACTTAAAGAAAGCAAAGGTAATTGCGAAAGAAATTGGTTTCCCTATTTTAATAAAAGCTTCTGCCGGGGGGGGTGGAAAAGGGATGAGAGTGGTTGAGGAAGAAAAAGAATTAGAATCGCAAATGAAGAGGGCTATAAGTGAAGCCACATCAGCCTTTGGTGATGGCTCTGTATTTATTGAAAAGTATGTGACCTCCCCAAGACATATCGAGATTCAGGTCATGGCCGACAGTCATGGAAATATCCTTTATTTTTTTGAACGCGAATGCAGCATTCAAAGGAGACATCAAAAAGTAGTGGAAGAGGCCCCTTCTTCTATACTAACGCCTGAGTTAAGAGAAGAAATGGGTATTGCAGCAACCAAGGTTGCAAAGGCCTGCGATTATCTGGGAGCAGGGACAGTAGAATTCCTGATGGATGCAGATCATAAATTTTATTTTCTCGAAATGAATACCCGGCTTCAGGTAGAACACCCGGTTACAGAATTGATCTCCGGAGTGGATCTTGTAGAGCTTCAGATTAAAATCGCAAGAGGAGAAGCAATGAACATTAAACAGGAGGATCTGCATATAAAAAGCCATGCTCTAGAGTTAAGGGTTTATGCTGAAGACCCTCTTAATGATTTCCTGCCTAGTGTTGGCACTTTGGAAACCTATAAGCTACCTACGGGAAAAGGCGTCCGCGTGGATAATGGTTTTGAAGAAGGAATGGATGTTCCAATCTATTATGATCCAATGTTGTCAAAGTTAATATCTTATGGCAAGGATAGAGATGAAGCCATTCAAATTATGCTTAAGGCCATTGACGATTATCATATTGAAGGAGTTCAGACTACACTGCCTTTTGGTAAATTCGTTTTTGAACATGAGGCATTCAGATCAGGGAATTTTGACACTCATTTTGTTAAGAACTATTATTCTCCGGAAGTACTAAATAAAAAAGCGGAAGAAGAGGCCAGAATTGCTGCGGTATTAGCAGTTAAACAATATTTGGAAGATCAGAAAATCTTAAGAATACCAATAAACTAACCTATGGACCCTAAATTAGAAAAATTAAAAGAAAGAATATCTCTTGCTCATATGGGTGGGGGACAAAAACGAATAGATAAACAACACCAGAAGCAAAAATTAACTGCGCGTGAAAGAGTAAATTATTTGTTGGACGAGGGTTCATTTGAAGAGATGGGTATTTTGGTAACCCACCGCACGACAGATTTTGGGATGGATAAAGAAATTTACTTTGGTGATGGAGTGGTGACCGGATACGGTACTATCAATGGAAGGTTAGTATATGTGTATGCCCAGGATTTTACGGTATTTGGAGGGGCTTTGTCTGAGACCCATGCAGAGAAAATTTGCAAGGTTATGGATCTTGCCATGAAAGTTGGAGCTCCTGTTATTGGTTTAAACGATTCAGGAGGGGCCCGGATACAGGAAGGGGTGAAATCTTTAGGAGGATATGCCGATATTTTTTATAGAAACGTTCAGGCATCCGGTGTTATACCACAAATCTCTGCCATTATGGGGCCTTGCGCCGGAGGCGCAGTCTATTCACCTGCTATGACAGATTTTACCATAATGGTAGAGCAAACCAGCTATATGTTCGTAACCGGACCAAACGTCGTCAAAACGGTTACTAATGAAGAAGTTACTTCAGAGGAACTTGGAGGTGCAAGTACGCACTCAACTAAATCCGGGGTTGCACACAGAACTTCTGCTAATGACGTGATTTGTCTGGAAGATGTTAAGAAATTACTAAGTTATTTACCCCAGAGTAACAGGGAAAAACCTGAGTCTTTAGCTTATGAGTTAGGGGATGAGGTACGCGATGAGCTTTCCAGTATTATTCCGGATAATTCTAATAAGCCGTATGATATGCATGATGTTATTAATGGTATTATTGACAAAGAATCCTTTTATGAGATTCATGAAGATTATGCCGAAAACATCATCGTAGGCTTTGCAAGACTCGCAGGTAGTAGTATAGGTATAATTGCCAATCAGCCCATGTTCCTTGCAGGGGTTTTGGATGTAAATAGTTCAGTGAAAGCAGCCAGATTTGTAAGATTTTGCGATAGTTTCAATATTCCTTTATTGGTGTTGGAAGATGTACCAGGATTTTTACCCGGTACGGATCAGGAATGGAATGGGATTATTGTGCATGGAGCAAAATTGTTGTATGCCTTTAGCGAAGCAACTGTACCGAGGATAACCGTTATTACCAGAAAGGCCTATGGCGGAGCCTATGATGTAATGAATTCTAAACATATTGGTGCCGATTTTAACTTTGCCTGGCCTTCTGCAGAAATTGCTGTGATGGGTGCGAAAGGGGCGAGTGAGATTATTTTCAGGAAAGAAATAATGAACGCCGAAGATCCTGTTCAAAAGCTGGCGGAAAAAGAAGCAGAGTATGCCGAGAAATTCGCAAATCCATTCCGGGCAGCCAGAAGAGGATTTATTGATGAAGTGATCTTACCCAAAAATACCAGAAGGAAACTAATCAAGGCATTCAGCATGCTTGAGAATAAGGAAGTGTCTGTTCCAAAACGGAAACATGGGAATATTCCGTTATAGGACTTAAACTAGGTTTTTAATTATAAGTTAAGATGGTAAGTATACTACGCCGCTAGATGAGTCTTTAGAGGCTCCTGTAACTGTTTTAAGGACATTAATTTCCTGTTCCATGCGCAATATCCCCATTAATGCAAAGATCAATGCTTCCTTGTATTCTATTAATTTTTTTGATGGGATAACAAGACTCACTGTTGGTGCAAGTTTTGACTGAAGTAATTCCATCATAAATTGGTTAAGAGCACCTCCTCCTGTAACAAAAAGAGTGCTTTGATCTTTTATTGATTTCGTTTTTATTTGCAATGCAACCTGTTCGCAGATATGATGGACTGATGTATGCAATAAGTTTTCTGTGGTATCCACAGTGGCATCAATGATGGGCACAACTTTTTCTATAAACCATTCGTATCCGGTTGATTTTGGAAAAGGTAACTTGTAATATTCCAGACGATTTAATCCTTCCAGCAAATCATTATTAATACTACCTTTTCTGGCCAGCTTTCCATTCTCATCATAAGAGAGTCCAATTTTCTGTGTAATATGGTTTAATATCATGTTTGCCAATCCAATATCATAGGCTATACGCTTACCCTCGTATTCATAGGATACATTGGCGATTCCACCCAGGTTCAGACAAAAATCATACTCGCCAAAAAAAAGCAGATCTCCTATAGGTACCAGAGGAGCCCCTTCTCCACCCAGGGCAACGTCATTAGATCTAAAGTCGCAGACGGTTTTATGCCTGCTGACGTTTGCAAGTTGTTGTCCGGATCCGATCTGAAATGTTAGTCCTTGTTGTGGTTGGTGGTGTGTTGTATGTCCATGACTGGATATAATGTCTACATCGAGTTCTTTTTCTTCAATAAACTCCCGGGCCTGCTTCCCTAACCAGCTTCCATAAGTGTTATGGAATATTAATAATTCATCCGCCGGGAGATCTATTGAATTTTTCAATCGGGCACGCATATCAATATCATAGCTGATGGCCCGCGTTTCCTTAATTTCAAATTTCCATCGGTCAAGTTTTTTCCAGATATGGCAGTAAGCCAGATCGAGTCCGTCAAGCGATGTACCTGACATCAAGCCTAAAACTTTGTGAATTTTCATTGTAGTATTTCATCAAGAGTTATCGGTAAGCTTCCATTAGCTATTGACTTTCCTAAAAAATGTTGTCCTGCATTTTCCTGAAAAACTTCAAAATTTTGATATATCAGTACTACAGCCTCTGTATTTTTTATTTGAAAAAGGTTTAAAACATATGGATTACCAAATAGATATAAAATAACACTTTTTGTTTCAATCATTTCTTTAAGGAACTTTAAATGCTCTTCAGGAATGCCAAAATTGTTTTGAGGTTTAGCCATTGGTGGATACAATGCAATCAGTAAGTTTTGCATATTTGACACTTTGTTTCTGATTAATTCTGTCTTGTAATCCTTTGTGGAAAAATAATCAAATTCAAGCTCTTTTTTAATATGCCTAAAAAAGGAATTATTATGCTCATTAGAAATTTCAATACCTGCGAACCCCTTAATTATAAAAGAGTCAATGTCCTTTGGAGAACCCTTATATAGAGTTAGACTCCGCTGAGCAAGCCTTAGATTTAGGTCAGCAGAATCTATTAATCCAACCTCTGAATTCGTATTTTCTATTTGGAATGCCTTTTCTTTCAGTTTCCAAATTCTTGAAAAGCTTAGTTCTATTTGTTCTTTATCTGCATTTTGTATTATGGTTTCAATACCCTCTGCTACATGTTCAGCGAAACATAAAATATCATTACCGGCATCAAATGCCGCCCATTCTAAATCACCCTTATTAGTGAACATTTTGGAAACCGCATGCATATTTAGTGCATCGGATACCACTAATCCCTGAAACCCTAATTCTTCCCGTAAAACTCCTTTAATTATTTTTTTTGAAATGGAAGAAGGTTCCATAGAGCCATCAGCAAGGGCAGGTACGGCAAGATGTCCTACCATTATAGATTCTATTCCGTTTTGAATTAATTGATTGAACGGGTACAGCTCATTCTCAAGGAGTTCTTCTTTTGATTTATTGATCACAGGAAGACCCAGATGAGAATCTGTAGCTGTGTCACCGTGCCCTGGAAAGTGCTTTGCGCTGGTAAGAACACCTTCACTTTGGATTCCTTTCATCAGAGCGAGAGATTTACCGGCAACATTATATTTATCACTGCCAAATGATCTATAGCCTATCACCGGATTTTCGGGATTGCTATTGATGTCGGCTACAGGAGTAAAATTCCAATGTATA
>NZ_JBATGR010000542.1:0-4396 GCF_049665975.1 Eudoraea sp. | reverse complement strand
TTTTTCTGCAAATATGTGGCTAAGGTAAATATTAAATTTAAAATTCGATGTTTATAAATATATTTTTTTGAATATTCACAGTATCCCTGATTTCTTTGCGGATAATTATTTGAATGTAATTTTTTTTTGAGAATTTATCATTGTATGAAATAAGGTCATGTTTTTATTTCTTTGAATTTTCAATTGATTAATCAAAATTAAGTAAACGAAATACGAGCTTAAACTTGCAATGTTTATTTTTGCTAAAAATTTAGCACATGTCTTTAAAGGTCATAAATATCTCTAAGAGTTTTGGTTCTCAAAAAGCACTAAATAAGGTGTCTTTTGAGATAAAAAAAGGTGAGATTGTAGGGTTCTTAGGTCCAAACGGCGCGGGGAAATCTACAATGATGAAGATTCTGACCACATATAGTAAAGCCGACAAAGGCGAAGCTTTTGTTAACGAGTATGATGTGCTCTCGAAGCCAAGAGAAGTACAAAAATGTATAGGGTATTTACCGGAACATAACCCGCTCTACAAAGACATGTATGTAAAGGAATATCTTGCTTTTAATGCCGAAGTTTATAAAATATCGAAAAAAAGAATAACCAAAGTAATAGAACAAACCGGATTGAGCCCGGAAGCCCATAAAAAAATTGGCGCATTGTCTAAAGGATATCAGCAGCGTGTAGGCCTTGCCTCCGCTCTTCTTCATGATCCTGAAGTATTGATCTTAGATGAACCCACTACTGGATTAGATCCAAATCAACTTATTGAATTTAGAAAACTTATTAAGGAGATTAGCAAAAAAAAGACCATTTTGTTATCAACTCATATCATGAAAGAAGTAGAAGCTGTTTGCGATAGGGTGCTTATAATTAACGAGGGGATGTTGGTGGCAGATAAAAAACTTGCCGATCTGAGGGAGGAGAATGAGCAGATAATTGAAGTTGAATTTGATTATCGCGTAGAAGAAGCATTCCTGCAAAGATTGCCCAAGGTTACCAAGGTGCTTAACACAGGGGGGTTCGTATATGAAATTACCTTTGGCACTTCTAAAGATATGCGATCAGTTGTTTTTGATTTTGCCCATGACAATAAACTCAAAACGCTACAACTAAGCCGAAAGAATAAAAATCTGGAAGGTTTGTTTACAGAATTAACCGGCAACTAAATTGGCTAGTCATCAAAAATTAGTCTCCCCTTATAGAGTTCCTCCACTTCTATTACCTCAGGACGATTGGAGCTCCGTACATCCCCGGTTCCCCTAATTGTTCCCCTTAATGACTCCAGTGGATTAATAATTATATCATTGCTTCCTCTATGGTTAAATGTTACATTCTGAACCAATAGTGATGCCGCTTCAACTCTGGAATCGCCGGCTGCAACTACCACACTTAAATTGGCGGAACTCCCTTTTAGTTTAAAATATGCGATCCCGTTAACTACTACATTGATATTCTGTGATGCCAATTCCAGGTCGAACTCACCATCTGTTGTCAGGTTTTCGGGATCATTAAAGCTTTCAGAAATCAGAGTAATCTGAGGATAAGACAACACCCCATCACTCACTGTAGAAAAGCCTGTATTACTTCTGATTTCAGTGATATTTGGGGCAGTAACATAAAAAGTAGTAAGCCCGTATTTCCTGAAAAAATTACAATTATTGGTGTCCGTTAGCACTAACCTCCCGTCCTTCACTTCAGCATTCACTTCGTTACGCAAAAATTCTCCGGTTTCAACTTCTACCAATATTGAATTCCCCTCTTTAAGGACCAATTTTGTATTTTCATTAAGGGTTATTTTTGTAAAGCTTTCTACCGGGATAACCTCACGTTTGATGTCTCCTGCATTTTGAAAGCAATCGGGCGCATTATCTCCATTGCAACTCATCACAAAAAAGAGTCCAACACCCATGACCACTACCAAATATATACTTCTTAAAAACTTCATGCCTTAAACAAATTTATTGTCGGTAATATCTATAATCTTATTCCAAGGCCAAACTCAACCGCTTCGGCTGCCGCACCATGGGATTTTAAAGTAACCGCACCAAACATTTTTTTTCCAAAATAATATTTTAAACCAATTCTATTGTAAACTTTTCCTTCAAAATCAAAAGGATAATAAACATAATAACCCAGCTGAGCAATAACACTTAATTTAGAAATATAGAGCTCGTATCCCAGGAACATACCCACACGCTTATAATCGGTGTTGGGATCGACATCCAACTCTGGAAAGGATACGGACTGATAACGGATCAATTCTTTTAAAAAATTAGAAAAAAACAAGTCTGCTCCAAGTTGTATTCCACTTTTTCGGGATAAGCGTTTGTCCCCATAAACCGAGAAAATATAAAATGGAAACTGGCCAGAATTAACCACATCACTCTCATTAATACCAGTTCTAAAGACAAGGTTAGCTTTAATAGGTTGTGTAATTTTTTCTTTATTCGTATTCTTTATATAAACAATTTCTTCATTTCCATTCAAATTGTAAACAAGTCCTGCATTAAAGGCAAATGTATTCGTAGAGGTATTTGGTGATTTTACATTGGCATTAGAATAATGTATAATGGATATTCCTGCTTTAATTCCCACGTTTTTGAATAATTTTTCCTTGTGATAATTGAGCATTAGTAAGGTAGAGCTCATTATGTGAGAGCCGTATGCATTACCTCTGAAATTTTGATTTTTATCGTAGGGATTGGTGTTATAGGCTAAACCCTGACCAATTCTGAATTGCATGTTCCGCTTAAAGAAATAAAAATTGTAATGCGCGTACAAACTAAAATTATTGCCAAGGATTTCATCATTCATATCCTGATAAATAAAAGAAACCCCTGTATCTGGATAGTTATATTCCTCATGCCATTCCTTAGTTCCAAAATTTTTCTTATTGAAGCTAAGAATAACTCCTGCAGGGTGTGCATTGATTAAATGAGAAATATCCGTGTTGTGAAGGATAATAGAACCATAAAAGGGATTGGCATCTATGGTAAATTTTTTAGGTACTTGTTCTTTTTGCGAAAAACACCACAGACAGGAAAGTAGGCATGCGTAAAAAAATCTGGTGTTCATTGGGTGTAAAAATAGCAAATAATAAGTGTAATTCTCTTTGGGTGTACAGGGTTATCTTTAGGAAATTGAACGATGAAGAACCATTATAAAACTAAAAAACAGCATTAGCAATCGCTTTAATATTATCTGATTTGCCCATGGAATAGTAGTGAAGTACTGGAATTCCTGCCGCTTTTAATTCTTTTGATTGCTCAATTGCCCAATCAATCCCAATTTGTCTTACTTCCTTATTATTCTTGCAAGTTTCAACCGCATCAATCAAATCCTGAGGAAGGTCAATTCTAAATACCTGAGGTAATAATTGTAAGTGCCTTTTAACGGCTATTGGTTTTATCCCGGGAATTATGGGAACGTTAATACCCATATCCCTCGCTGCTTTTACAAAAGCAAAAAACTTTTTATTATCAAAAAACATTTGGGTTACTACATAATTTGCGCCAAGTTCAACTTTTTTCTTCAGCCATTTTAAGTCTGTTTGTAAAGAAGGTGCCTCCATATGTTTCTCAGGATACCCGGCTACTCCAATACAAAAATCTGCACAATAATCTGTCTCTACAACTTCATGCAGATATTGGCCGCAATTAAGATTATGTATTTGCTCTACCAGTTCTGATGCGTACACGTGCCCTCCTTTTGAGGGTTCAAAATATTTCTCTTCCTTCATTGCATCTCCTCTTAGGGCCATAATATTGTCTATCCCCAGATAGTGACAATCAACTAATAAGTATTCTGTTTCTTCCTTGGTGAAACCTCCACATAGGACATGCGGAATGGTATCTACATCATATTTATGCTTTATTGAAGCGCAAATCCCGACGGTACCCGGCCGCATACGCGTTAGTTTTTTATCTAAAAGTCCATTTTTATCGATGTAGATATATTCTTCCCGGGAAGTAGTGACATCTATAAAGGGTGGATTGAAGTCCATTAAAGGATCAATATTATCGTATAACTCTTTTATGTTTCTACCTTTAACCGGAGGAATAATTTCAAAAGAGAATAGTGTATTCCCTTTAGCTCTTTCTATATGTTCCGTGACTTTCATTTATGCTTATTGCTTTTCAATATTTTTGGTTCAAAGAATTTTTGAATAGGATTTTTTTATCCAGCTAATTCTTTGTTCCTGTTTAAATTTAACAGGATCTTTCTCTTATTCTTCAGCTATATTTGGAGCAAGCCATTTCCTTGCCTTACTCAACTCAATTTCTTTCCTCCCTGCATAATCAACAATCTGGTCTTCCGTAATCTTACCCAATCCAAAATACCGAGCATCGCGATGTGCAAAATAATACCCGCTTACACTTGCTGCAGGGAACATAGCCAGGTTATCTGT
>NZ_JBATGR010000541.1:0-3192 GCF_049665975.1 Eudoraea sp. | reverse complement strand
GATCTTTAGACAGATGTAATACCCCTTGTCTTACGGCCTCGGCCTTTCCGCCATTGTGCTCACAATTATAGATGCTGATGGTATCCTCATTGCCTTTCCGCAACTTTTCCAGTACTTCAAGGGTATTATCGGTACTTCCATCATTTACAAAACACAGGTGATACCCCAGATTTTCGGTGGCGAATTTCTGGAATTCTACACTGGATAATCGCTCTTCTTCGTTGTAGCATGGAATCACAATACCTACACAATACTTCTGAAGCATTTGGTTAGCGGGGGAAACATATTCTGGTGAAGGCAATGAACATACTCCGAGGATCCTGTCTATCCGCGCAACCATCTCATTAAGGCCTACCGGTTTTTTCATATAATCATTGATACCCAGGTCAAAACCATCTACAATAACATGTTCATTGGTATTCCCTGATAGTACCAAAACAGGAGTGTCCTGGGTTTTTTCTAAACGAATATATTTCACTACCTCGAGGCCCGACATCCCCGGCATATTGATATCTACAATAACGAGGTCTGGTTGAAATTTGTCATAGAGGGCAATGCCCTTCGTTCCGTTATCGGCGATCCGTATGTCGAACCCCAGTTCGGTCAATTTTTTTTCTACTGACAGCAATATCAATTGCTGGTCATCAATGGCTAAAATTTTCATAGGTTAAGTATTAATTAATATTTGGACAATTAGAAACCAGAGTATTTAATTTTTCTGATTTCTTAGCCAAAAGTAGGCAGACCTGACGTCCCGGATGACGCATTGAAGATGAATGGGAGTTTTCTGTAGGTCAATGGAAGTCTGGTATCCATGACTGATAGTGGGCAAACCCCACAATATATCTACTTTTATAGTGTTATATTTTCTTACAGGAATTGCGTATGAAGCAATCTAATATTTTGTTGTTTTTGGCCCTTGTGATAGGGGTGGCGTTTCATGGATCGGCCTTGTTTTTTACACTGGAGACCACCTACGATGCGCTTATCCATTTATTTTTTGCAGACCATTATGCTTCAAACTGGTGGGAACCCTGGGATTATAGGTGGTATACCGGTTTTACCGTAATGGGATATCCTCCTCTGGCACATCAGGTGATGGCCCTTTTTTCAGTTCTGGGGGGATTAAAATTTGGACTTTACACGGTAGCAATTGGAAGTATTATTTTATTCATAACCGGCATCTACAGGTTTGGATTATTGCTTACAGGAAATCGTCAGATTGCCGGGTATACGGCTTTGCTAGGAGTGTTTTCATCAACTTTTATTGAAACCCTACATATTTTTGGCCAGATACCAAGTATTATTGGATTGTCTGTATTGCTGCACGCCTTGCCGGAGATCTATGAATGGATACGGAAGGGGAAACTACTGAAACTCATCATGGCCTTATCACTTATTGCTGTAACGGTTACATCGCACCATGTTACACCAATCTTCGGGATGGTATTTTTTATTTTTCCCTTGATTGGGATGGCCATTATGGACGATGCCAAAGAAAAGGTAAAGCAGACCGGGTGTATTACTTTCAAGGTTTTCCTCCAATCGTTCAGGAAACTCTTTTGGAGGATCGTAGGCTTTGGAACAGGATCTCTGGTGCTCATTATTGTTTGTATTCTGCCGTATTGGTTGAATTCAAAACAAAATCCGATTACCCAAGTCCCAATACCCCATGGTTCCAGGGACAATTTTCTTGAGGTGACCTCTTCGGGCCTTGTTTTCTTCTTAATACCATGGGGAGTATTGTTGTTTATACTTCCTTATATTTTCTATCGCTTTTACAGTAAACGATACCTGTTTTTTGGGATTTCGATTACCATCCTCACCATCCTGGGAACGGGAGGGACCACCCCAATCCCGAGATTAGTTCTGGGTGAGACCGCCTTCAATATCCTAACCTTAGACCGCTTTACATTATGGGCCACCATCATGGCCCTGCCTATGTTCGGGGAATTTATTTACAGATTGGTGGAAGGCGACCTTAAAAAGGCGTTGCAGGCCAGGTTTGGTTCGGTTTACCACAGACTTCTTGGTGGTTTTCTGGCGGCAGGCATCTTGTTTATGGTGATTTTTACAATGAGCTTAGGCTATTTCAGGCCTTCCCAGCCGCAAAAGATTAAAATGCTGCCCATCGTTAATTTCCTCAATCAGGATATGCATGACCACTGGCGGTACCTTACCCTGGGTTTCGGTGACCAGATGGCGTGGCTCTCTGCTCAAACCAAGGCGATGACTGTAGATGGTAATTACCACTCGGCTCGCAGACTTCCGGAATTAACGAGTAAGGCTATTGAGCGTTTGGAGAATTCGAAATTCAGAGGATTAGAGGGGATAGGGTCTTTGCAACAATTCCTGACAATTCCTGAAAAATACAATCTGAAATATATCTTTTCCAATGATAAATTTTACGATCCTATACTCTACTATTGTGGCTGGCAACGATTGCAGCAGCTTGAGAACGGGATCATGGTTTGGGAACGGCTAAATATACCTCCCCTCCCGGCCATTCTTCCAAAGGATGAGGTAACTGTTTATTTGAAAATCATGTGGGGTATTATCCCCCTTCTTACGGTGCTGTTGGCTTTTATTTTGCATGCACCGCTTATATGGATAAGGGCTTTGAAATCTAAAACACTGCCCCCTGCAGCCTATATGTCTTTTAAAATTCAACTGAAGGAGTTCCCAAAAAAACTTATCAGGACCAATCATAGCTGGGCATTACTACTTTTTGCGGGCCTGCTATATGGTAGCTATGAATTTTATTTAAATAATTCGGCACAAATAGCTCCTGAAAATGTAGTAAAAGCCTATTATGATGCATTAGATTTCAAAGAGTTTGAAAGAGCACATTCTTATCTCGCTCCCTCAAAAGGGATCTCAATGGACCAGTATATGCTTGAGGTTTCTGTTACGGATGGCATTCTCAGTTCCTATGCTAAATTAGATTCCATAGGTATAGAATTGACGTCTTCCGGCAAAAATACTGCCAGTGCTTTGGCCCATACTGTTTGGATTACACCTTTAGAGACCATCAAAAAAACAATAAGCCATGTGTTACTGAAAGAAGGGCAGAAATGGTACATTATGCCTGGTCCAACCCCAAAAGACCTTCCCCCGGATCAATTGTTGACCTCCAATGGAACCAATTTTTACAATCATGGCAGAAAGAAAATAACCACTCAACAAACGCAC
>NZ_JBATGR010000540.1:0-5330 GCF_049665975.1 Eudoraea sp. | reverse complement strand
GAGTGAGGGAAGTATTATAAGGCTAATCTAAAATAGCAAATTGGCAGCTATTTCACCACGATGCTGCAGGCGTTACACCCGTACTCCAATCACCTGTTTGCCTGAACAGGCTAAATTGGCATTTATTCTCTTTCTTAAAACCAGTTTAAACAATGTTCAATACTAGCATAAGGCTCGCGCCAGGAGGGAGTATTTCTTTGGGTCTTTTATAGAATCCCGGGTTAACTATGAAGATAGGGAAATCACAAATTCCGTAAACAATACGCGCAAAATCAGGTGTTAACTCCCTTACAACAAACACCCCTGCACTCTAAAATGCAAGGGGTTTTCTAATTCTTTTTTTTAAGCAGTTAACTACTACTTCTTCAAGAGGTCTCGTATGTCTGCCAGTAGCTCTTCTTGTGAAGGACCCGATGGCGCCGGAGGAGCTGGGGGTGTTTTTGTTTTGTTATAAGCCTTAACAATAAGAAACATTACAAATCCTACAATTAAAAGATTAACAATGGTGTTTACCCATGCGCCCCATCGAATTGCATTTTCTGCTACATAGCCAGCTTCTCCTTCAGTCCCTGAGGTTTCTGTGAGGACATATTTTAAATTGGCAAAATCTACACCTCCGGCAAATTCACCTACTATTGGCATAATAATGTCGGCTACAAAGCCATTAATAACAAGGCCCAGCGCCCCTGCCATAATTACAGCAACTGCAAAATCAATTACATTGCCAGTCATAATAAAATTTTTAAATTCTTTTAGCATTAGTTCTACTAGTTTAAATGATTAATATAAATATTTAGTTAATAAATGAAATTCTTGTAGGTTTCTGTTTGGTTAGAACTTATAACTCAATCCTAAGGTCCAATAGGTTTGAAGGTCATTGTTAACCGTATCAAAAGTGTCTGTGGTATTCCCTAAGGTGTTTACAGAATAGTTCAACGCCTCTTGTTTGTTTTTTCGCAACCCAAAATCGAAGCCAAGCCCAATCATCTTCCACAATGTATATGAAAATGAGTTGGTCCAGGTCCAGTTAGACAAGTTGGAACTTTTGTAACTTTGGAATACAGACATATTTGTTCTGAATTTGACAGCGCCGAATTCCTTGCTGTAATCAGCAACGATCTTTGCTCCCAATGAAGATTCGAAAATTGCGTCTGTACTACTAAAAACAAAATTGTAGTTCAATGGATGGATCACTACATAGAGATCTTTAACCGGAGTCCAGGTTGCACCCACGCCAAGATCCAGATACCCCGGATCATTAAAATTGCTTAAAATGGTGGTTCGGTATTCCATAAGCCCGGAAATGGCAAACTTTTCACTTAATTTTCTTCCGTATAAAGAAGAAAGATTAAATACATCTGTGGCTTGTCTAAAACCTTTTTGGTCATTAGGATCATCCTTATCATCAAATTTTACCCAATTAAGATTTAGCGTCAGGGCATTCCTCCAGAAGTATTTAGGTTCATCCCGATTTGCAAAACCATTTACTGTAAAACCTATTGTTCCTGCAGAGTTATTAGGTGACGCCTGGGCATACCAATTATTAAATCCGGAAAAACTACCTCCAATTGTTCCAAAAGCTCCAACCTTCCATCCCGGTAAAGCATCTATCTGAGCCTGGATAGCATCTACCCTGCCCTGAATTGCCGCAATAGAATCACTTTTATTTGCCTTTGCAGCCTTTAATTCGTCTTCCGTCTGGGCGTAAGTGTACACACTTCCCAACACAAAAAGAGCTAATAATAGTAATTTTTTCATGGTGTTTGTTTTTATCGTTTTCATTGAATTGCTATTAATTTCTATGACTTGTGCTCAATAGTGGCACCGGGAGCATTTTTCTTTACAGAAGCGATCCCATTTTCCATTCCGGAGGTATTGCTATACATCTCACTGGTGCCTATAATTTGTCCGTTTTTAGCCTTTAAATTAAAATAAGGGCTGCCATCTTTGGCTGTTTTACGGTCATACCTTTTATCATCTTTGGCATTCATTTTTACCGAGCCGAGCCCTTTTTGGCAACCCGGCATTGATTTGTAGGTTTGACTGCTTAAGATCACCTGCCCGTTCGAGGCTTTCAGATCGAACTTATACAAACCCGATTTCGTTTTTTTAATTTCAAATTTTCCCATTTTTACTTTCTATTTTAATTATACAAATTGTTGATTATTGTTGTTCATAGCGCACAATATAGCTCTGCCAGCTGCCCACTATTTTGTCCTATTTAATTTCTACTTTATTTTGAACCAGATCCTTTATTGGGATCACTACCCTGGTGGTGGCTGTTTTCACAGTAACCGAGATTCCTTCTATGGCCTCTATGGTTCCTTCTATTTTTTTCGTTTTAATTGAATCACCTATGGCATATGTTTTGCGGGCATAGAATGTCTTGAGCAGGTCCGCTACTACTTCCCTGGATCCCAGGCCTAATCCTATGGCAAACGCCAGGAGAAAGGCTCCTATGATCAGGGTAATATTGCTGGTGATAATTGCTGTATCTATCCCGGCCTGGTTCAACGCGGTTACCAATACAAAAACAATGATTATATAGTACACAATGCCACTAACTATCTTTGATCCGCTCATGCCGGTGGATTCGAAAATACCTTGCAGCGCTTTCCGGATCAGTTTGGCGGCAAACATCCCAATCATAAAAATGACAACCGCACTAAGCAGAATAGGCAAATAGCGCAACAGGTTTGAGATCTCGGTTGAGACAATCGTTAACCCCATTATTTCGGCTGCTACTATGATAAAGGTGATCCATAAGATCCCTTTTACAAAGCCCAATAAGATTCTGGACACATCTACTTTTACCGTACTCTTTTCGCCAAATAATTTGGCTTCGTTTATTTTTTCGGAGACCTTGTCAATTCGTGCGATACGTAAGATCTTTTTCAAAATAAATGATATGATCTTTATGATGATCCATGCCAGTAGAAGAACAATGATTGCGCCTATGATCCCGGGGAGTGCAGAGACGATATCCTGAAAGATAGATTTGAGGGATTCTGATGCTAAGCTTCCAATTGATTCCATAATTTTAGTGAGATTAGATAGTTATATATTAGTTTTTACGTCGGGTCTTAAACATACCAGATATCGCCTCTTTGACGTTTATGGTAAACAGGGAGGCCAGCTCCATGATAAGCTTGGCCGTGGCAACATCATTCATCACCTTTGTTTTGAGATTAGGGGGCGCATCCTTAAGTAATTTGCCCAGATCTTTAAACGGATTTTTACTTTTATCTGCCATTATGGAGTTGCATTATAGGTTTCTATTAATCTTGCTTTCGCTCTTTTCAGGCGCATTTTTACAGCACTTTCACCAATATTCAGAATGGCACAAAGTTCTTTGATGGGAACATCATCCTGATATTTCAGAAGCAAGATGGCTTTATCTTCCGGGGCTATCTGTTCCAACACTGTTTTTAGCTTGTCCGAGCGAAGATGGAATAAGCTTTTGTCCTCCACATTAATTGACATGCCAGGGTCATTAGCATCCAGATTTTCTGATTTCTCACTCATTTTGCGCTCTTTGTTCCTGTTCACATAGTTGACACAAAAATTATAGGTTAAGGCGTATACCCAACTTGAAAATTTAGCGTTGCCTTTAAAACTTCCCATTTTAACGAAAATCATAAGAAAAACATCCTGAGTAAGGTCTGCGGCTTCATCATCAGACCTTGAAAAACCGATACATTTGGTATAGACCTTATTTGCATAACGGTCATAAATAATCCCGAATAAAAGGGTGTTTTTTGTCTCAATGATGGTTTTGACCAATTCCTCGTCACTAAGGCCCCGATAAGGATTATCCTTTGTTAAATCAGACCTGTATCGATCCCCGATTAATACAAGAAATAAATTTTTAAGTATGGTCGTCACCATCTACTATGGTTTGAATCGGTTATTTAGCAAATAAACACAATTTAATGAAACCTTGAGATATGGGCCTCCTTTGGAAGTTTTTATGTTCTTACAGAGACCCAAATCAACCCAACTAACTACGCTATCTTCCATCAAATTCATTTATCGTTTTCAGTGCACGCATTTTATATGTTTTACCCAAATCTGGCCAGTAGACATTCGGGGGTACAGCTACTGGCAGATATGGTGACCATAAAAAAGGTCAGTTCATGAATATATTTTTAAAATGGACAACTACTTATGACTTACATCCTTAAGACACCATTAATTTTAAAAAGTCACTTTCTACGCTAAAATTGCCCAAGAAATTGTACGGATAGGCCTGATGTCAATCGGGATGGAGCTGTCATTTTGTATTTACGGTGCGAGGAAATAAGTTGATTTTCCACAGAGAAGCCAAAAATCTCCGTTGATAAAACCCTCCTGTCTGTAGATAACAAATCCTCTTTCATTGATTTGTTTTTTAAACCGATGATTTCCAATGGTTCTTTGACCTATTAATTATAAAAATGAAATCAAGATGAAAACAAAAGCAATTTTATTAAGTATTACCGCCAGCGCACTATTTGCAATTTCATGCAACGCTCAAAATTCTGGCAATCGTCAAGGAAATCAAGAACCCCCGACCGTCGATGAAATTTTTGAACAGATGGATAAGGACGAAGATGGAAAACTCTCCAAAGAGGAAATCAAAGGCCCCCTTAAAAACGACTTCGCAAAAATAGATACTGATGAAGATGGTTTCCTTTCACGAGAAGAAGTGGAAGAAGCCCCGAAACCAGAAAGAAAAAGAGGCCAGAGACAATAAGATCCTAAAAACAATTTTAGCATGAAAAACAGCATTTTTCAAAATATCTTTAACAGCACAAGCGCTTCTATGGTGTTGAAAAATGGAATAAAGAATGATTTTTTCGTGCTCGAAAAAGACACTAATTACAGTGTTAGCCTAAATCTGGAGCATGGTGTTCTTGAATTACAAAATAATCTGGATAATGCAGTAAGCATTTCTGTAATTGGTCTTTTTTTATTTGCATTTGTGGTGATTTTGTTGGCAATTTCATTGGTAGCGGGCTTAAAGCCCATACTAAGTGTAAATGTATAAAGACAAAGTCAGGTTAAAACCTCATAATGATCTCCACTTTGTAGATGATTTCATTGGTGCAGGAGGTGCCTATATAAGATTGGAAAGTGATATAAATTGATGCCTATGGATAAATAAGTTTGGTTAGTTTGAGTTAGTTGGAGACCCACTGGTTTAAAATAACCAGCGGGTCTTTTTTTATTCCTTCAGCCAAGCTTTATCACTCTTGTAATTACCTTCATTGATGGGATTCATCCTTTGGTTGATAAACTCCCCTGGTCCGTTGATTTCTTTTTCAAATCCATAAAGGGTACTCTTACTT
>NZ_JBATGR010000539.1:0-2488 GCF_049665975.1 Eudoraea sp. | reverse complement strand
TGCCTGCCCTCCTAAGGCGTGCCTGCCAGCCTCTGGCTGGTATACCGGCAGGCAGGTTGCTAGTGAAAGCTTACTTACGAAAACCCTCCCATGCCTAAAAGCGTGGCAGGTCAGATTTTCTACTCGGTTTGTATTTACTAAATTAGGTGCTTAAAACACGCAACTAATCTTATACCAACCGTCAGCAACAAATTGAATCCAATGAAAAAAATAACTTTGCTTATTTTCAATTTTATAATCTTCGGAAGTTTATCTCAAGCTCAGGACAAAGTCTTCTATTCTTCCTTTAGGCCACAAGGATGGAATATTTACTTATCTAAAGATGATGGAAAAAATTTCTCAAAATTCACGCAACATGAAAGCCTAGATTATGACGCGAAAATTTCGCCCGATGGTAAATGGGTAGTCTTTACTTCTGAAAGAATGGGTCGTCCGCAGCTATATGTAAAAAGTATTCATGGTGATTCCATTCCCAGACTTTTGGTTAAAAGCAACTCCATGCAGGATCAAGTAGATTTTTCCCCTGATGGGAAAGAGATAGTATTTGTTTCAACACATGGAGGTAACTCAGATATTTATAAACTTCCATTCAAACATTCTGACACCTTAGATATTAACGATGCAATAAACCTCACCAACGACCAAGGTGGCGATTTTAGACCTAAATTTTCTAACGATGGTAAAAGCATTGCCTTCTCAAGTGACCGCGCGCATCCAACAGTTCCGCTAAAGCCAAGATTAGTTTTTGCTTTGCAGCGAACAGGTGATATTTATGTGATGAATGCTGATGGCAGCGAAACTAAAAGATTAACTAGTTCGGAAAACTGGGAGGGTAGTCCAGTTTGGTCTAAAGAAGACCAAGAAATCATTTACTATTCTGCCAAAAGAGGTGAAAATTTCAAACTTTTTAAAATGTCTGAGACCGGCGAAAATGCGGAGCAAATTTCTCCTGATAATTATTCTTGTATATCACCTCTTCAAAAACCTGATGGTGAAATTTTATTTACGAGTTTTAAAGATGGCCCAAATGGATATTCCATCCTTGAACTCAACCCCAAAACCCAAGAATTAGACTCGACCCTAGTGCGGCAAATGAATATGTTGAACGTGGACTACCACGATTCTGGGATAATGGTTTATCATGGTGGCGAAACACCTCAACCAGAACCCACAAACCTAAATGATTTCTATGGTGATCTATTGGTGAAAAACAGTCCAACACTTATATCCGATTTGCCGAACAAAACACTTTCTATGTATGGTGTTAGACGCTCTTTTGCAGCACCTGCCACGCCCGATGGTAAGATTATATATGGAGTATCCGATGTAAAGGGCTTTCAGGATGGCATTGCACCTTTGGCTTATTTAGTTTTATTGCTTCCAATACTGGCAATTATATGGTTGGCGGTGGGTATTTACAAAAGCATTGAGAAAAGAAAGTACATTGCCTTTTGGAAACATCTCATTTTTTCGGTGGCGGCCGTAATAATAGTGCTTTTTATCATTAAGACGACGGACGACCAGCTGTTCTTTAACATAATGCCTCTAAACGCTATTAAATCATTTTTAATTATAGTTGCTGCAGTACTTTTAGCACTGGGTTTGTTGGCTTATTTCATTTATATAAAAAGAAAGAAAGCAGAGAAGTCCATTGCTTCTTTGTATAAGCTTTATGCTTTTATGTTTATTCCTTATGCACTGGTTGTGTTATACGCTGGTATCTTCCTATCCTCATTTTTTAATACGGAAAAAGATTTTTATGCGGTCGATTATGATAACAATGAAATTGAACATTTATTTAACTTTCGACCAGATGGAGACTTCAATCCACAGTTTTCGAATATTATAGATACTAAGGTTACTCCAGACGGCAACTACCTTCAATTTTCAGTGGGAGGATTTAGAAGAAGCCCGGAAGCTAAAGGGTGTGTTTATCGCTATCATTTTGAAGACAAATCGTTGGAACGTGTGACCGATTTGGAAAGCAATACTGGATTTGCCGATTATTCCGAAGACAATAAGGTGATGGTTTTTAGAAGTGGCAGAACTGGCAATATGGATATTTATGTGGAAGAAAATGGGACTACAACCAATATTACCAATAGTCCGGACAAGGAAGCCTTTCCTGTCATTTCTTATGATGGTAATATGATTGCTTACTGTTCTGATGTTAATGGATTGGACAAGGATAGCGTGGTAAAAACAATGGATATTTATATTACTGAAAGAACAGGTAAGGGTTGGGGTGAACCAAAACAATTAACCACGTACCCAGGTCAAGAAGGTCATGCGCATTTCTCACCAGATGGAGAATGGCTGATCTACTCTTCTGAAGAATTTGGAATTAATGATGAACAACCATTAGTACAACCCTTCATATTTAGCCCTCAAATGTATGGTGAAATTACAGTGATAAGACTTGCTGATGGTGAGAAATTTAGATTAACACATAATAAGTGGGAAGACGGCGCTCCACTTTGGATCAAAG
>NZ_JBATGR010000538.1:0-5303 GCF_049665975.1 Eudoraea sp. | reverse complement strand
ACCGACATAAAACCACCAACCACACTACTGATCATTTTCATATCCAGTAATTGGGTTAATTTCCAAAACCCCCAGACAATAACAATTCCAATAAATATATTGATAGCAACAGTACCTCGTACCAGTTTGTAGATGTAATACAGCAGAATGGCCACAAGGAGGATATCTATAATGTCGGTGATCCTTAAATCCAGAAAGTTAAAAAAGTCCAATCCTTGTTGTTTTTGTAAAATTAGAAAAAATAGACTAACAAAAAATTAATCTTCAATTTGGTTTACCGATTGTATTAATTCTATGCATTCAACTGCTTCTTTAACGTCGTGTACCCGTAAAATATTGGCTCCTTTTATTAATGCAAAGGTATTTAGGGCAGTGGTTCCATTCAAGGCCTGATCTGCAGTAATACCCAATGTCTTATAGATCATGGACTTTCGGCTTAAACCCACAAGTATTGGCAATTCAAAGGTTTTAAAGAGGTTTAGATTTTGTAATAAGGAAAAACTTTGTGAAGGTGTCTTGGCAAACCCAAAACCAGGATCAAGGATGATGTCATTAATACCAAATGATTTGGCAAGAGCCACTTTTTCCGATAAATAATAAAGCACATCTTCTATAAGTTTATTGTAATTAGTTTGTTTTGCCATGTTTTGAGGTGTTCCTTTCATGTGCATCATGATATAAGGCACTTTAAAATCGGATATGATTTGCATCATGTTGTGATCCAAATTTCCAGCAGAAATATCATTAATCATGGTAGCACCGTTCTCAAGACAACGCCGGGCTACATTACTTCGAAAGGTGTCAATGGACAGATAAATATCAGGAAAAGCATTAATTAACAGATCTACTATGGGTAAGATCCTACTTAATTCTTCTTCTTCAGAAATATGAGTCGCGCCGGGTCGGGAACTATAAGCTCCCAGGTCTACAAATGTGGCTCCCTCATCAAGTATTTTTTCTGCTTGTTTTAAAACAGAGACTTCATCTTTATATTTTCCTCCATCGTAAAAAGAGTCTGGAGTAACATTTAATATACCCATTACTTTTGGCTTCTTTAAATCTATCAGCCTGCCCTTACAATTTATTGTCATAGGATTTTTTTAAACTATTTGGAGTATAAATTATTTTGAAGACCAAGATTAAACTCCGAACTTTGATATTTCTATTATTTTGAGCGAAATTTACGCAAATTAGAACAATTTACATGCAGCAAACCTCGGAACAATACGATGGCATCATAACTACTTGTCGGGACTTATTTTCAAAAAAAATGAAAGATTACGGAAGTGCCTGGCGAATTTTAAGACTACCTTCTTTAACAGATCAAATTTATATTAAAGCCCAACGCATCAGAAGTTTACAGGAAAACGAGGTCCGTAAAGTAGATGAAGGGGAAAAATCTGAATTTATTGGTATTATCAATTATGCCATTATGGCCCTCATACAACTGGAGAAAGGGGTTGCCCAGGAACCAGATCTTAACGCTGAAGAGGCACTTAGTTTGTACAATAAACATATTGAGATTACCAAATTACTTATGGAAAATAAGAATCATGACTATGGGGAGGCGTGGCGCGATATGCGTGTAAGTTCATTAACTGATCTTATTATTCAAAAATTATTGAGAGTTAAACAAATAGAGGATAATAAAGGTAAAACATTGGTTAGTGAAGGTATTGAAGCTAATTATCAGGATATCATAAATTATTCGGTTTTTGCCCTGATCCATATGAATGAATCTACCCAATAAATATTCAATAAATAGTATGAAACACTTAGTAGGCTTTTCCAGGGTATTTGTTGGAATACTATTTATTATCAGTGGTTTTATTAAACTTAATGACCCTGTAGGCTTTTCTTTTAAATTGGAAGAATACTTTAGTCAGGGAGTTCTCGATTTGCCATTTTTAATGCCATATGCTCTTGCGATATCAATTTTTGTAGTCATTTCTGAAGTAGTTTTGGGGGTATTTCTCCTTTTAGGTTATCGCAAAAAATTTACAATAGGGAGTCTGTTACTCATGATCCTGTTTTTTACTTTTCTTACCTTCTATTCCGCTTATTTCAATAAGGTAACGGATTGTGGTTGTTTTGGAGATGCCATTAAATTAACACCATGGGAATCCTTTATAAAAGATGTTGTCCTTCTGGTACTAATTTTAATTTTATACTTTGGCCAGGAATATATTAAACCACTTTTTAGCAAGAAACTAAGGCAAATTATTGCTCTGGTATCTGTAGTACTTTGTATTATATATGGAAATTATGTGCTTAATCATCTCCCTGTAATAGACTTCAGGCCTTATAAGATTGGGGCAAATATAGAAGACGGGATGGAATTCCCTGAAGATGCGCCGAAACCCATTTATGAATATTCCTGGAAATTTAATAGTAAGGGAGAAGAAAAAGTAATCGTTACCAATGGGGAGTACCCTGATGTTGACGGTGAATTTATTGGAGTGGAGACTGAAGAAATTCAGAAGGGTTATGAGCCTCCTATCCATGATTTTACTATTGAGCAGGAAGGGGAAGATTTTACTGCCCCGTTGATGCAAAAGGATAAATTGCTTATTGTTGTGGCTTATGACCTGGCAAAAAGTGAATATGAAGCCTATGAAAAAGTAAAAGAAGTTTCAGATAAAGCCCTGGATAATGGTTATGAAGTAATAGGAATGTCTGCCTCCAACAAGGAGTGGACCAACAGGATAATTGAAGAATACCAATTGGGATTTGAATTTTATTTTACAGATGAGACCACGCTGAAAACGATTGTTAGGTCTAATCCCGGACTTTTGATTTTGGAGCGTGGAACTATAACTCAAAAGGTCCATTATAATGATATTGAGGATTTGAAAATTGAATAAGTCATTAGAATACTGGTATTTAGTAAACTGTGATGACAATTAAAATATAACAACACCTATTGTAAACATAAAAGAACTAAAAATGAGAAGTAAAATAGTTGCCGGAAACTGGAAAATGAATAAGAACTTAAACGAAACTAAGGCCTTATTAGAAGAATTATCAGGTAGATTACCGAAAACAGATGCAGAAGTCATTGTAGCTCCAACTTTTGTTAACCTGGCAGAAACAGCCAGTATCCTGAAATCATCAGACATAAAAGTTGCTGCCCAGAATATGCATTTTGCGAAAAGTGGGGCTTATACCGGGGAAATTTCTGCGGATATGCTTTTAAATATAAATGTGGACACTGTAATTATAGGACATTCAGAGCGGAGGGCATATTTTGGAGAAACAGATGAGCTTTTAGCTAAAAAAGTGAAGGCTGCTTTAGAAAATAAGATGCGTGTCATATTTTGTTTTGGGGAAGAATTGGAAGAGAGAAAGGCTGGCAATCATTTCAAGGTAGTGGAATCTCAACTCAAGAACGGTCTTTTTGATTTACCAGCTGATGCCTGGAAAGATATTGTACTTGCTTATGAACCAGTATGGGCCATTGGTACAGGTGAGACCGCCTCTCCGGAACAGGCCCAGGAAATGCACGCCTTTATCCGCAAGACGATAACAGAAGCATATGATGCTGCAATAGCGAATGAAGTGTCCATTTTGTATGGCGGCAGTGTAAAACCCTCAAATGCCAAGGAGATTTTTTCAAAACCCGACGTTGATGGCGGATTAATAGGCGGAGCCGCATTGGTTGCAGATGACTTTATTGCGATTATTGAGGCTATTTGAGCGCTTATGCAAGCTATCTTTCTGGAGTATCGATTTTCAATAAACCCCTTACAACCAGCTATGGATATCTTAATAGCTGAGCTTGCCGCACTGGGATTTGATAGTTTTTTGGAAACCGAGGCTGGTTTGCTGGCTTATGTTAAAAAGGAGTTATGGAACCCCATTGCCTTGGAAAACGTCGACATTCTTGCCAATGATAACTTTAGTATTGATTATGAAGTATCTGAAATAGAACAGCTAAACTGGAATGAACAATGGGAAAAGAATTTTGAACCCATAATTGTTGATAATCAATGTGTTGTAAGAGCTCCCTTTCATGATAAACCGGATGTAGCCTTTGATATTGTTATAACTCCCAAAATGAGTTTTGGCACCGGACATCATGAAACTACCCATATGATGCTTCAATTGGTTTTGGCACTGGATTTTAAAGATAAATCTGTATTGGATATGGGCTGTGGAACCGGTGTTTTGGGTATTCTGGCTGCTATGAAAGGGGCCAAATCTGTAGATGCCATAGATATAGATAATTGGAGTTTTCTGAATGCCATGGAAAATGTTTCTGTTAATAAATGTGAACAGATGAAGGTGTTTGAAGGTGATGTGAATTTATTGACAGATCAAAATTACGATATCATCTTAGCGAATATAAATCGCAATATTCTGCTTTCAGATATTTCAGTTTATGTAAAGCACCTGAAAAAAGGGGGAGTATTGCTTTTAAGTGGTTTTTACAAAGAAGATATTGGCCTTATTTCAAAAGAATGTTTGGCGCATGGACTTTCATTTCAAGAAAATGCTGAAAAAAATAACTGGGTTGCGACAAAATATGTATTTTAGTTAATACAAAAACCTATCTCTATGAGTACTAAGGAAAAAGTCTCCGAAGAACTGCTTTTGGATGAGGAGACGGTAAAACAAAATGAAATAGTATTGTTCAATGATGAGGTAAATACCTTTGAACATGTCATTTATACATTAGTAGATGTTTGTGAACATACCCCGGAACAGGCAGAACAGTGTTCATTAATAGTGCATTACAAAGGCAAATGCACAGTTAAAACTGGGGAATATAAGGAATTAGAACCCCGTTGCAGTAAATTATTGCAGGCAGGCTTGAGTGCCGAGATTGTTTGATTGTTCATGTTCTGTGAGATTAATAAGTGATATGTTATTCTTTTCTTACCTTTAAAAGAATAGTTCCTCTTTATACCCCTAGTTTGAGAATAGTCTTTATTCTTCTTTTATTATTTTGCAATTTCTTGGCTTATGCTCAGGAAGTACCTCCTATTCAAAATTATGCTCCTGTTGATTACGGGGCAGGAACACAAAATTGGGCCATTTCCCAGTCCGGGGAAAAGTTTATTTATGTAGCCAATAATGCCGGGTTGCTTGAATTTAATGGAGCTCAATGGAAATTGTATCCTTCTCCAAATGGCACTTATATAAGATCTGTTAATGTAGTTGGCGATTTAATTTACACCGGATGCTATATGGAGTTTGGGTATTGGGAGAGAAATGAACACGGAATTTTGAATTATGTTTCCCTGACTAATAAACTTGGGGAAGATTTAATTGAAGATGAACAATTCTGGAATATCCTGGAA
>NZ_JBATGR010000537.1:0-2308 GCF_049665975.1 Eudoraea sp. | reverse complement strand
GTATTGAATATTACTAAGAAAGAGATAAGAGCCACGGCCTTTTAGCTGTGTTTTTTGTTTATTTAGAGAAAACTTCAAAAGTCATTTTATACAGAACATGAAATAATCTTGCAGTGACGCTGGCGGCAGCGGGTGGGGGGAGTTTTTCAGAACAGTTTGAAGAAAACAACTTAAATACTTCAGCTAGCTCCAGTATCTTTATGTTTTTGTAACAATTAATTACAAAATACTTTTATTTAGATGTTCAGGCAACTTCAAGCCGGCAATCAGGGTTATTAAGTTAAACGGCCTTACAAAAAAAAAGTACTTGGAAATAAAGGAAGTTATCAAGCATTGTAAATCAGGTAATCAAATTGCACAGGGCGTTTTGTTTAATCTGCATTATCAACAAATGTACAACTTGTCCATGCGTATTTTATCTAACCATCATGATGTTGAAGATACACTGATTATATCATTTACAAAAGTTTTTAATAGCATTCAGAAATTTGAGTACCGCGGTGATAACAGTCTGAAAAAATGGATTAAAACCATTGTCATTAATGAATCGATAAGGTATCTAAATACTAAAAATAAAATCAGATACAATGAGAGCTTACTTGAATACGAAACCAATACGGACTATGCAGCTGATATAATTGATATTGATATCGAGCAGGCGTTTTTCATAATTGAGGCTCTGCCTGCTGGTTACAGAATGGTTTTTAACCTGTTCGCAATAGAAGGTTATTCACACAAAGAAATAGCTGAACTACTGAATATTTCAGAAAGCACTTCAAAATCGCAGTTGAGAAAAGCAAGGATGAACATAATTGAAAGAATTAATAAAGCTAAGAAAAATGGGAACTAATAAAATTGATTCATTTTTTAGGAAATCGATAAATGAATCAGAGGACTTTTACGAAACAGAAGCAAATGTTGCTAAAGAAAGAATATGGAAACAAGTTCAGCACAGAAAGAAAAAGCTCGTAATACCACTTTTTTTCCGCCTATTAGCGGCAGCATGTGTTTTACTTCTTATTTCTACTTCAATTTTATTTGTTTCAAACCTCAAATCACAAAAAAGGATAGAAGCACTTGCTAAAACAAATACCGACCTAAAAAACAAGGTTGAATTAAATACCAAAAATGAATTAATCAAAAATGAATCATTAATTGCTGCTAACATCATAACACACGACACCGTTTTTATTGAAAAACAGGTCGTAGTTACTAAACCTATTGTCCTGAAAGAACGAATTACTGACACTGTTTACATCCAACAAATAGAATATATTGAAAAAGAAATTTCTCCTGAATCAATTATGGCTATTGAGAATAATATTCCAGCGGATTCAACTTATGAAATTACGACAGATGCGTATGAAACAAAAATTTTAATTAGTAATACCGCAGCTTTTAAAAAAGAGAAAAGAAAAAAAATCCAATTCAAATTTGGCGGTAATCAAAGTCCTGGCAATGATGGAGCAATAGCTCTTTCATCAAAATTGCAAAACTAGAATTTAAAGCGGATAAATAAATCCACTTTTTAATAATAAAATACTTGAAAAAATGAAAAAAATAACACAAATATTTTCACTTGCCGCACTGTTAGTGTTCAGTAGTCTTATATACGGACAAAAAACCGCTATCGATTCGGCTTGTGTCCAAATTGAGAACAAAGCAGGGATGAATTTGGCAATTTATAGTTATAAAAACTTAGCTGAAAATGTAGAGAAAGATTTTAAGAGTTTTCAATTAATACTTAAGGAAACCAAAGATATTCCTGAAAAAATATCTTATTCGATCAATTATGAACCAAATAAATCGGTGACAATTAAGCAAACCGATTCCGGCGAAAGAGTGATATGGGAGAACGGCGAACAAACCAGCTATCAGTTTAACAAGCAATGCAATATACTATCAGACACATACTTTTTACAAATTCAGTTTAATGAACTCGATGAATTAATTTCAGACAGCCTATTAACTCAGCTTTTGGAGGTTATTGATACCACCACCGCTATTCAGGGAAGACACTCAGCAATTTACAACTATACATTTGATGGGATGCAGCTATCTCAAAAAAAACAATACGACATGTTGAGCGAGCAAACAGATATGCTTATGCTTAGCGGTGGCGTTGGCGTTAACTTGATTAAAAGTGAACCTGTTATTGATATTTCGGCGGAAATGGCGTTTGCTTTCAGGAAGAAACGGACCTTACAAAATCGGTACTATGTTTCGTATAATCTGTTATTTGATTTTATAGAAGAATCTACTGTCAACGTGAATGGTTTTCTCAATATTGGTTATAAGTATAATTTGT
>NZ_JBATGR010000536.1:0-5005 GCF_049665975.1 Eudoraea sp. | reverse complement strand
GTAAAAAGGGAATACGACCAGCCCTGATGAGCGATATGGAATTAATGTCTTATTTCGGTTCGAAATCACCATTAGAAGAGCGATTGTCAATTTTTAAAGAAGTAGTAACACAATTAGAAAGTGATTTTGGGAATTGGAATATTTCGTGGGGCGAGGTTAACAGGTATCAGCGTTTAAATGGTGATATCAGACAGGCATTTGATGATGATAAACCCAGTATTCCAATTGGTTTCTCATCTGGTCGCTGGGGTGCTCTGGCTGCTTATGGAGCCAGATATAACAACAATACAAAAAAGATATATGGTACCAGGGGAAATAGTTTTGTAGCCGTAGTTGAATTTGGTTCAAAAGTTAGCGCTAAAACTATTTTGGCCGGGGGGCAAAGTAGTAATCCAAAATCACCTCATTTTGATGATCAGACAATGCCTTATGCAAAGGTAAAGTTTAAAGAAGCGGCGTTTTATAAAGAAGATGTACTTAAAAGGGCAAAGATTTCATATAAGCCGGGCGTGAGGTAAGGAGTAAAATTTTATTGCCTGACAACAATTAAAGACGCTTTAGAACCTGTTGAAAGTAACCATTGATTAGAATGAATCAACGCCCCTTTATCATCATAAACATTTACCTGAGCTGTATTTGGCCCGGAAGAGCCTTGGTTTAAAGCTTCGAAATCTAATCGGTTAAAGCCTTTATCCAGGTCTATATTTATCCCTTTAAAACCACCTGTAAGTACGATATTGTACTCAGCCACTTCTCCATTTACGTAGATTCTTACGCGATCACCATCAACATATTCATGATCGCGACAAACTATACCCACGAAACTACCACCAGTTTTAACATCACCCAAATACATATTTCCAAAATGCTTTTTGGAATTGGAATTTTGGCGCTCACCAACTTTAGTATCCAATTTTAAATCAAATCCCGCTTGTTTTAACTCCTTTTCAGGAAGCATTTTTACATTCCTTGAATTTTTGGTTTCTTTAATGCTTGCATTGGGGTTGTAATCCATCATAGATGGCATTTTCAAAGCTGTCCCACTATTGGGATTACTCTTTAAATCCAGGTTTTTATCAGCCTCTATTTTTAAGGGCTGGGTTTTTGGAAAATCAGTTTGAGCGTTCATGCAAATAACTGATAAAAGGAATATTGATAATAAAGTTTGGTGTTTCATAACCGTAATTCTACGGGGTAAAGTTAGCAAATACCTTGCCATAGGGGCTTAATTTGCTGTTAAAATCGATGAAATTAAGATTTTAGGACAGGTAGAATCTTTAAGAATTCTGTCGTATAAGCTAATTATCTTTCGGTGTTTTCCAATATTGTGGTGGAGTAATTTCTGAGCGTTGATTCCAATAATCGGGAGAAACTTTGTGTCCGTCAAATGTCTTGAGCTTACGTTGATATACCCAAATAGTAGGATTGAACACCATATCGGTGACCCCAATAGTATACAATTGAGGTACTTCTTCCGAAGTGCGTTTTTCCTCCTGAATAAGAACTTCAAACCCGTTATGTTCCATAAGTTTTTTTAAAAATTCAGCCCGATCTGCAGTTACTTTTTTTTCAACAAAAGTCACCCTTGTTTCGTCAATACTACCGAATAAATGTTTACCTCCTAAACTCATAACCATTAATTAAAAGCACTGCTTAATTCATAAATATAGTCATATAAGGGACTGTATATACCAAGTAACAAAATACCAAGGACAGTAATAACTAACCCAATTCGCATATAAAATTTATTTCTGAAAAAAGGAATTGGATTATCACCCCTGCGTAAGAACATGGCCCTTATCACCAACAAATAGTAATACAAAGAAATAGTTACATTCACTACGGCTAAAAACACAAGAAAATAGAATCCTTTACTAGCCGCCGCTGTAAAAAGGAAGAACTTTCCAAAAAACCCCGCAACCGGAGGGATTCCGGCCAGGGAAAAAAGGGCCAACATGAGTACCAAACTCAGGTTGGGATTAGTTCTGTATAAACCTTCGTAATCTTTTATGTGCTCCTTACCAGTGTGTAGAGAAATTGCTTGTACTACCCCAAAAGCTGCTAAATTTGAGAATATGTATATAAGTACAAAGTATACTACTGTGGCTGTACCTAATTGGGAACCTCCAATTAATCCTAGTAAAATAAACCCAGCCTGAGCTATAGATGAAAATGCCAAAAAGCGCTTCATATTCTGTTGCCTTAAAGCGAATAAATTTCCAATGAACATAGTGGCGATGGCAATAACATAAATTATGTTTTCCCAAAAATGAACCAATGACTGTAAAACTGTAAATAATAATATCATTAAAATGAAAACGGCAGCACCTTTTGATATGACAGATAAATAGGAGGCAACACTGATAGGGGCTCCTTCATAAACATCGGCAGTCCAAAAATGAAACGGCACGAGGGAAATCTTGAAGCTAATTCCCGCAAACAACAATACGACACCAAGAAGGGTTAAATCTGCTGAAGTGAGCATTTGAGCAATTTCACTGAAATAAATAGAACCCGTGGTTGCGTAGAGCATTGAAATACCGAACAATGAAATTCCGGAAGCAAAAGCCGACGAAAGTATTAGTTTAATCCCTGATTCACTTGAAATCCTTTTCATTGTTTCATAAGCAGCAAGAGCAGCTACCGGAAGTGTGGATAACTCAAGTCCAAGATAGAACATTAAAAAATCTCCTGCCGATATCATAAAATAAATTCCCAGCAAGGAAGAGAACAATAAGATAAAGAATTCAGAACCTTTATTCTGATTCATTATTTTTTCCTGTATCCAGTCTGCAGACTGCAGTAGCAGAATAAGCACCCCTATGTTCAATATGTTTTTGAAAAAATGAATCAGGTGGTTAGTGCGAAACATTCCTCCAAATAAATTGCTTTCATCAATCTCAAAAAATCCGACAATGGTATGAATACCAAACAAGAATATGACAAGATGTATTATGCTTGCTTTTTTTTGTTTCGGGATAAAAATCTCGGCTATAACCAGAAGCAGGATAATTGCCAGTAAAGCAATTTCTTGTCTCATTAATAAAAAGCTGCTAAAATTCATTTTTGGTTATTTAATTTTCAGGTTATAAAACTCCTTTTAAAAATGGATCCAGACTTTTCAGGATCATTTCGCTTAGCCAAAGTGGCGCAACGCCAATAGCTATTATTGGTAAAAGAAGTAACAAAATACCCAGTTTTTCATACCATCGTACTCTTTCAAGATTTAAGTAGGCTTCGTTTTTTACGGGACCCATTAACATGATACCAACCACACGCAATATATATACAGCCGTTACAACTATTGCAGAGACCGCTATCACTGTAGCAATTCTATAAAAGATATCGTCCTTTTCAAAAGCACCTACAAAGATGTTCATTTCAGCGACAAAACCACTGAAACCAGGTAACCCCAATGAAGCTAAACCGGCAATAACATAGACCGCCGATATAAAAGGAATTACCTTTAATAGGCCTCCTAATTTGGTTACATCACGAGTATGTGTTCTTCCGTAAATCATCCCTATTAAAGCAAAGAAAAGTGCTGTCATAAAACCATGAGAAAGTGATTGCAAAATGGCGCCATTCCAGGCCGTTTTATTCAACATAAGCAATGCAAATAATACCAGGCCTAAATGACTTACGGAGGAATACGCATTAATGTACTTTAAATCTGTCTGTTTAATAGCTGCAAATGCTCCATAAATGACACCGAAGGCAGATAAAATAATAAAGAACCATGACCAGTGCAATGCTCCCTCTGGCAACAAGAAGATAGCTACTCTAAATACACCATATCCGCCAAGTTTCATAAGGACCCCCGCATGTAACATAGAAACTGCAGTAGGCGCTGATGCGTGACCGTCAGGAGACCAGGTATGGAACGGGAATAATGCTCCAATTACCGCAAACCCAATAAAAGTTATCGGGAAGAATAATCTTTGAGCTTCCACAGGAATGTTTACTTTGGCTATTTCCAGGATATTGAATGTCAATGCGCCTCCGTCTGCATTTGAGTTAAAATAAATGCCCAATATCCCAACCAGAAGCACAGCGGATGCACCCATAAGCATAAGTGTTAGTTTCATTGCTGAGAACTCCCTTGGGCCGGTACCCCAAATACCTATTAATAAATACATTGGTATTACGGCAATCTCAAAGAATACAAACATCGTAAAGAGGTCAAGGGAAATAAAGAAACCATAAACACCAATGGAAAGTACAATTAGGGATATGAAAAACTCCTTAGGTAAATCTTCCATTTTCCAGGAAATAAAGACTCCTGCCAATACTACAATAGCTGTCAATAACAAAAGAGCTACGGAAATGCCATCAACACCAATATTATAATGAATGTTGAAATTCTTGAACCAAACCACATCTTTTGTAAAAACCATAATGGCTTCATTTAACTCTCTTTCTTTGATGTAAGAAAACAACAGGTTAATTGCCATCCCCAGCTGAACAAGACTTCCTGCCAAAGCAACCGTTCTGGCCTGTTTTAGATTTTTTGTAAAAATCAAAACCAAAACAGTTAATGCAGGCATTACAATAAAAAGGGATAAAATATCCATATTATTAATTTAATTTGTCCATAAATAGATGAATATAATAGCAATTACAACAGCTCCTGCAATAAAGGCAAAGGCATAATCCTGGACCTTACCAGACTGCAGACCTTTAATATTCTCAGATGTATTAACAGTTTGATTTCCAATCCCAACCATTGTCCCGTCCACATATTTTTTATCAAATCTTGCTGCGGACCTTGCAATAATATTGAATAGTATTTTTTTGGTGACAAACAGATAGAGCTCATCAAAATAAAATTTATGAAAAGCCCATGTAAAGAGTACTCCTAAACGATTTGCAAATTTGTCTGCCAGTTCATTTTCTTTTTTATAAAATAGCCAGGAAAGACCAATTCCAATGAGTCCGGCAAATACTGCAATGGCGGCTAATGGATAATTAATATGAGTTTCAAACCCAGTTTTATCTGCACTAA
>NZ_JBATGR010000535.1:0-2872 GCF_049665975.1 Eudoraea sp. | reverse complement strand
AACGTTCAGCTTCCTTCTGTTCCAAGAGTGTTTTTTGTGCAAAATTGTCCAAGGCTTGCAGCAACACCTTCTTACTTTCTGCAAAATGCTCTTTTATGGCCTCTTTATCGACCAAGTTTTCAACTTTTTTGTGGTAGGCTATGTATAACTGAAGGAGAACATCTCTATGAAGAAATAACATATCTTTGAAAGGTTCTGAAGGCGAAAAGTGCAATAGATAAAAACTAATCTCATCTCCCTTTACAGTTTTATTGTGTTTTTGAAATTCCGAACTGGCCAGAGCGATGTAAGCATTACTAAAATCAAGAAAATCTACAAAAATAACCTCTTGAAGGATTAATGAGGTAGAACATTCGTCCAATGATAGACGATACTTTTTGATAAGATCACTTATGACCGAAACATCGAATATGCCAACGGCAGAAGTTGCTTGCGCTGTACCTAAATTCATCTATATAAATAATTCTTCTTGATTGTTTAACACTGAATAGACACTTTTGTATAAAGGTCACACATTTTTTTCTATTTTATCTATACAAGAGCATTTTACTTAGGCCATCCATACATTGGCATACCCAAGTAATAATAAAGTTGACGATCTTGATATGGTCTTTCATGCTCATATCCATTCATTAAAACTGTTTCTTTTTTAGTCATGATTCCAACTATTTTGGTCGTCGCTATCATTGGGGGACAATCCAGGGAAATCCCCTTCGGTATCTACTCCTAAACCAACTACCTTACGATTTACGCAATTAAAATAACTTGCTGCCTGATTAATTTTACAGATTCTGCATCTTTCCTATAAAGTTTTTAAAAACCAGAATAATGATGTTCGAAGCAGTATTCGCATTTGTTCAGATAACTCACCGTTTTACGTATGGATTTCTATAAATAAAAATTTACAGAAAGCCAGAATTGGGATTGGGAATAATTGAAAGGGTTTCAATCTTATAATGACTTCTTGTTGCCTTTAATTCTGTAACCCAGAGCGAGTTTCCCGCTAATTTGGGTAAAAGACCCATTATTTCCAAAATCTATATTGGACATGTTTGTAGAAGCCCTCAGGCTTATATTAGTATAAAAACGACTCCATTTATATCCAAAAAGTATAGACCCTTTTAGTTTATAGAGCATAGGATTGCCGGGATTATATGATAAGGTCTCTGTCTCTGCATTTTTTACAGTTAAGCCAATACCCGCTTTTGCACTTATGCCTATATAAAAATTGGAGGGGAGTTTAAAAAGACCAACTAAACCGCCCAGAACACCAATTCCGTAATTAGTTATATTTTTAATTCTGGCTTGTTCATTGAAGTAAGGATCAAACTCTATAGGAATAATAGAACTATCTCCCGAGATCTGATTATAGAGCACGAACCCGCCTAAGCCAAATGAAAAGATATTGCGTTTTTGGTTTTTAAGTCCTGATCTTAATACTCTCTGAGAGTATTCACCAGCATTGAACAGGTATAAATAATCTATACCGCCAGCAATTGATTTAATATCTTCTCTAAAGACAGTAGTACTATTTATCGAATTTTTAACGTTAAAGCCATCATAGATCTGAAAATAAAAATCAATTATATTTTGATTAAAAACAAATCCACCTCGTAAGTCAAATCGATCCGTATTTTCAGTGCTTTTATCCCTTATAGTGAATGTTATATCCAGAATTAGCTTACTTGTGGCTATTCCTACCCCGACACCAAACAAATTATTTGGGATATAAGTCAGAGTGGCTTCATCATTAGACAATTTGAATCCCTGCGCTCTAATATTCCCGAAGAGCCTAACAGACCAGTTCCGAAGATCATGATCAATAAGTAAGGAATCTATTAAATTTGTAGATTTGACAGAATCTCTTACATATAAGTCCTGGGCAAAGCACAGTGAATTTATAAGTAAGAAAAGTAGAAGTACTGACCTCCTTATGGTAATAGAACAAATTGCCATTTTGATCGTAATAGGCAAACTTATGAATCTCCTAAAATAACTAATTAGTTGTACTTTGAAATAGTCTTCCATCTAAAAATCCAGGAGTTAATATTGCAGAAGTTAAATAAAGATACTGAAAAATACATGGACCGTTTAATTAGCTTAACTCTTTTAAATCCGGTTTCAAGAAACCGAATTATGTAGATGGAAAGGTCTATATTCCTCTATATTTTGTAAACTTATAAGGCTAATTTCGTCTAAGTAATAGTGCTATTACCGCTTTAATTTTGAGTGGTAATATTACTGAATATGGGATTAAATGAGAATTGACAAAATTGGTTTAGGGGGAGGATGCCATTGGTGTTCGGAAGCTGTGTTTCAAGCCTTGAGGGGGGTTATAAAGGTAGAGCAAGGATGGATATCTGCCGGAGGTGCTGTGGATTTTCACGAGGCAGTAATTCTTCATTTTAATCCGGGTATAATTTCTCTGAAGGAATTAATAGAAGTGCACCTTTATACGCACAATAGCACTTCCAATCACTCCATGCGAACAAAATACCGTTCTGCAGTTTATACCTTCAATAAATTACAGCAGAAGGACTCAGCTAACATCTTAAGACTACTACAAAAAAACTTTAAAGAACAACTAATCACTCGCGTATTTGACTTTAAAGAATTTAGAATGTCACCCGAATCTTTTCAAAATTATTATCAGAAAAATCCGCAGAAACCTTTTTGTAAGACATATATAGACCCCAAATTGCAAATGATTCTTAGAAAATTTCCAAAGAATGCTATAGAGCCTGGGCTCATACCATTAAAAACTGGTGAAGAACAAAAGATTAAAAAATAAATAGGAGCTCATTAGTTCGTATTAAAAATTCTTATTTTTGTGGCCCTGTAAACTTTTTAAATGCAGTATTTGGCCTCATAG
>NZ_JBATGR010000534.1:0-2169 GCF_049665975.1 Eudoraea sp. | reverse complement strand
TTAGATGGACAGACGGAAAAACTTAAGGGTCAGACCTTTGTGGTCTCCGGGGTATTTGAAAAAATAAGTCGAACCGAATTGAAAAAGAATATTGAAGACAACGGTGGTAAAGTAAGTTCTTCCATTTCCTCAAAGACTTCTTATGTGGTGGCAGGAACCAATATGGGTCCCAGTAAAAAAGATAAGGCTGATAATTTGGGCATCCCAATTATTTCAGAGGACGAATTTTTAACAATGATCAGGTAAAAACCCTCTTTTTTAAAGAAAAAGAGGGTTTAAACAGTTTGTTTTGCAACATTCTAGTCTCCACTAAGTTCTTTATCGTATACCCATATTTCATCCCAACTATTATCCATTACCTGGTCCATGTTACGGACGAAAGCATCCCAGGATTCCTCTCCATTAACTTTAAAAAAGGTTTTCTTAAATGTAGGCGCTTCATCTAGCTCTGCCCAATTTTTATAAAATCCAACAGTAGCAATATGCCGGCCAATTCTTGAACCTTGCCTAAATTCGTTATAATAAACACCCCATGCATTGTTACCGTCCATTGCTTTAATAGTCTTGCTAATAAGCTTTAGCATAGCTTCAGCGTTATGCGAGTGTTCACTATTAACTTCCCAATATCTGACGAATTGGATAGGGTAGAGCGAAGGATCATCCGTTAACATATCTGTATTTGACAGCTTAACATCACCTTTCCAATATTCCCCATGTTCCATTTTCTTTACATAGGCCATGACGTTATCTCTCCAGTCTTCATCATGTCCTCCTTCAGCAGGCCTGGAATCGAGGTGTGCATATTTTAATGGCCCCATCATCCATACAATTTTTCCAATATCAGGACCGCTGGAAATATTGTAAACTATAGCCTTATACGCACCTTCCTTATGGTATTTTTGGTTGTGTGCCCTCATATTTTCACTGAGTACTTTTAATTTAGTGTTATCGGGTGTTAATACAATTGATTCCCACATGGGTGCTTCGGCTTCCTGAGCCCTGGTTATTACTACTGTACCTAGTAAGAATGCAGCTATTAATAAATAAGAAATTGAAATTTTTTTCATAATAATTGTTATTTGTTTTAGATTATTTTTATAGTGATTATCAAGAACGTTTTATTCTCTTTTTAATTCAAATCAAAAAGGACCAAATAAGGGTAAAAATGTCCGAAGTAAGTGTTTAATTTATCCAGGCTCAATATGAATACCCCAGGAAGTTTCCAGGAATTTTTAAAAACTCAACAAAATGATCATCCATCTGAATTATGGCCAAAGGGATTACAGGCACTGTGGTACGATTTAAAAGGTAATTGGAATGCATCGCATAATATTGCGCAGGATCTACCTTCAGAACTTGGGTATTGGATACACGCTTATCTGCATCGCAAGGAAGGGGATCAATTCAACGCCAATTATTGGTACAGAAGAGCAAATAGGCAGTATCCAAATCTTACCTTGGATGAAGAATTCAAAGTTTTAGTGGAATATGTTATATACAACTAGGTTCTGAATGGGACAAAATGATAAATTACCCTAATGGACACCGAGTTCTGTAACTTAAACAATTGTATTTGTTCATCTACCACTTCTATACAAACCTTTATCCCATAAGAAAGTCCTGAAATTTTTGGCTGAATTAACTCCAGGATTGCTGGTTCCTGAATATGATCAACCTTGGTAATTGGGTCTGGCATATAAATTAAACCTTTATGTTCTTTATCTCTGTAGAAGAGAGTAACATCAAAAAAGTAAAAATTTTCTGGAGGGATATAATCAGACCATGGGATACTATCAAAATAATATTTTGGTTTTCCTATTTTAAAGGAATAGGGTGAAATATAAAGATTAATAGTACCTAAAAAATAAATAGAGAGATCCAACCCTCCTTCCTTAAAATATGGGAGTTGTTGATTTAAAGTACCCTTGGGATATCTTTGATTATCAGATTTACCCGAAGCTACCCCATGACCTTTAAATATGAAGCCATTTACTTTCATGGTATTTAGTAGAATAAAAGTCTAACAAGGATCAGACAGTAATGGAAACCCCCTCTGAATTAATATTTTTTTTAGAATCAAAATAAAAATCGATTCTACCCAGATTTATGCCATAGCAGCCAACCTGATTCACTAAAACTGATTTATCTAAACGATTTTGTCTAATGACG
>NZ_JBATGR010000533.1:0-9023 GCF_049665975.1 Eudoraea sp. | reverse complement strand
AGAAAGCGGAGGCGGCACTTTGATTTAAATTCCAACCATATGAACCCGTTAAACCAATCACCGGTAAATACCCGGATTTACTTACTTTGACGTCATATTCGTTTATGGACAGATTCCTTTCCGTTTGCAGGATGGCAAGGTTATTTATGGATACATCATCCACCATCGCCTGTATTTCTAACATGGGGATAAAACTAATTAAGGTATCTACTTCAAAAAAGTTGGTCACCTCCTGATTTAAAACAACATTTAAGTCGCGTTTGGTGTTTTTCAATAATCTCTGGGTATTTAGGAGAATTATACTATCATTAGTAACATCAACTTCCGCATTTAATACATCCAACTGTGTGTTTTGCCCATACTCAAATGCGTATTGGGCCCTTTTAATCCGATCCTTTGAAACCTCCAAAGCTTCTTTCTGTGCAAATTCATTTTCAGATAAACGGGCAACTTCAAAATAGATACTCAATAACTGAAGTATGGTGTTTTGGATAGTTTCCCTGGCCTGCAATTCCGTTAATTGGTACTGTTCCTTCAGCCTTTTATAATTGTATCTGCGTCCTAAACCATCAAAAAGAATATAGTTTAAATTCAGCCCCGCATTATAGCGCTGTGCTTCTGCTTTATTAATTTCAAAATTCGGCCTGGGAATTCCATTTTCATCTACCTGGCCCGGAAATTCAATAGTAGAATCATCCCTGTTATACGTAGCTCCAGCTGAACCGGTCAGGGTTGGTAAAAATCCTGTGTTTAATACTCCCTGATTATTATCGGCAATTTCAACAGTATTTTCGGCAAATTTTATATCAAAATTCTGCTCTAATGCGAGTGCTATTGCCTCACTTTTTGACAATACATTTTGCTGTGCATTAGCATTAATACTCAATACTAATAGCACAATAACCCAGATATAGTTTTTCATTTTTCTTTACCTTCTAGTTCTATTGAAGCCTGTTTTTTGCTTTCTCCTTCCACCAAACTGTTCGGAGATTCTTTAATAAGTTTGGTAACAAGCTGATTATGTTGTTCTAGTTCCTCTTTTTGTTCTTTTATGGCTCGTTCCACATGTTCTTTGGGAACTTTATGACCGGTAGCCAACCATTTAGCATTTACTTTAACCTTATTACTAAAAGATAGAAAAATTGGCAACATTACCAGCGTTAAAACAGTGGCAAAAGCTATCCCATACGCAATTGAAATGGCCATAGGAATTAGAAACTGAGCCTGTCTGCTTTGTTCCAGTATTAATGGAGCCAAACCTGCAATGGTGGTCAATGAAGTTAGAAAGATAGCCCTGAATCGGGAGCGACCTGCATCATAAATGGCATCATCAAACGTCATCCCGGATCGCAGGTTAGTGTTAAATTTTCCAATAAGGACTAAACCATCGTTTACCATAATCCCAATAAGAGCAATAATCCCCAACATTGATAAAATATTAATTGGGAAATCATGAACCCAATGCCCCCAAGCCACGGCAGTTAAACTAAAAGGAATCAATAAAAGCAGCATTAAAGGTTGGCTAAAACTTCGAAAAGTAAAAGCTATAGTAACATAAATTAAAAACAATACGGTAAGACCAACTAAACGCAGGGAGCCTAGGAGTTTTCCGGCCTCTCTGTTTTGACCTTCGTATGAGGGTGTAACCGTGGGATATTTAGCCAGAATTTCAGGCATGACTTCTGTTCTTATTTCAGTCATTACATCTGTAGCACTAACCTTTTTAGCATCTTTAAGATCTGATGATAATTGAATTTCACGCTGACCTTCTAAATGATTGATAGCCACATCTCCCCGTATAATAGTATAGGTAGCAATTTCTTTTAAAGGTATTCTGCTGCCATTTGGAGTAACTATTCGCATTTCATCCAGGTCGGTTATTGAAGATCTGTTTTCCCGATCATATCTTACCCATACCCTTATCTCATCCTGCCCTCGTTGAAAACGCTGGGCCTGAGTCCCGAAAAATCCGGCCCGAACCTGATTCATTACTGTCCTCAAATTAAGACCCAGCAAATATGCGTTTTCCTTGAGCTCAAGGCGGATTTCTTTAATCCCTGCCGGATCATTATCTGAAATATCTTTGAGGTCGGGATTATTGATCATTGCATTTTTCAACTCCTCCTTTGCAGCCTTCAATTCCTGAATGTTATACCCCAACAAGGATACGGAAACCGGATCACCTCCAAAATTACCTCCGGAGCCGTAAATAAGACTTTCAACACCTATTACCGGTCCAACCAATTCCCGTAGCCTTTTCGAAACTACATCTGATCGGATTGCATCCGGACGCTCCTCACCCGGCAAAAGGTTAATAGAAAGTGTTGCCGCTGAAGAACCCGGGCCTACATTTTTTATTACATTTTCATAGAGTTCTTTACCAGTACCTTGAAGATATTGTTCTGTTAGTTCCTGATTGACAATTTCTGCCTTCTCCTCAATTAAGCTTATGATGGAATCTGTTATTTTTTCATTGGTGCCATTTGGCATAAGTAATTCTACCTGAACCCTGTCACTGGCTATTCTGGGGAAAAAAGCAGTCCTAATAATTCCCCCACCTATTGATCCGAAGGTGAGAATTAGTGCAAAAACGAAAAAAGAAAAAGTTAATAATTTATAGCGCAGGGCAAATCTTAGTGTGGGACTGTAGGCTTTATCCCGGAACCAAACCATAATCTGATCTCCACCTTTATTGATAACCCTAAGCTTTGAAAATATTTTGGAAAGCCCTTTCTTTGGCCTTTTATCTTCTGCATGCAAGGCTTTAGAGTGGGCAAGGTGAGCTGGGAGAATTATTAGCGCTTCTACCAATGAAACTACAAGGGTAAGTATTACTACTACAGAAACTTCTCCAAAAAATTCTCCTATTCGTCCGTCCAGAAATAAAAATATTGAGAACGCAAGTATCGTGGTAATAATTGCAGATACAATAGGAGGAATTACCTCCATAGTTCCATCTATTGCCGCCTGTACCGGGGTTTTTCCTTTCTCGTAATGCTGATATATGTTTTCAGCTATTACAATCCCATCATCTACCAGGATACCAATAACTATTATCATCCCAAAAAGGGACAGAACATTTATGGTAACATAGAAAAAACCGGCAAAAATAAACATCCCCAAAAAGGCAACGGGCAATCCAAATGCAACCCAAAAAGCCAATCTTGTATTTAGAAATACGGATAAAAAAATAAGTACCAGAATCATACCAATTATGGCATTTTCCGTCAGAAGTTGCGTACGCTGTGTAAGTGTGGTTGAAAGATCCCTTACCACACTCAACTGAATATTATTATTCTTCTGGTTAAAATCTTCAATATAGTTGCGGACTTTTTCGGCAGCAGAAATAAGATCTTCCGTATTCGTACTTGTTATAGTAGTTCGTACTGAAAGGTCTCCGTTGAAATAAGATGCATTAGGTGTTTCCGAAAAACGATCCCTAATAATTGCTATATCCTTCAGTCGAACTGTTTGTCCGGCGGCATCTGCCCTTATGATTAGATTAGAAAGCTCATCGCCATAATAAGACCTATTATTTGCGCGTATCAGGTATTCTTCTTCACTGGTTTTAATATTACCTCCGGTGACCAATATATTGGCATTGGATACTGCGCTTGCTACCTCAGGGAAAGACAAGCCATACGCCAGGAGGTTATTTTCATTAACAGCAATTTCAATTTCTTCTTGTGGAAACCCGGAAATAGCTATCTGGGATATGCCATCAATTGACCGGATATCATTTTCAATCTGACGGGCTATTTGCTTTAAGGTTGCAAGTGGAATATTCTCGCCACTGATTGCAAAACTTATTGTTTGTCTTACTGCTTCTAATTTTGAAACTATTAATGGTTCCATCCCGGTAGGAAATGTAGGTACCCTATCTACTGCATTTTTTACTTGCAGAAGCATAAAATCAATATCCCGTCCTTTTTCAATTTCTACGTTGATATTTCCACTATTCTCCCTTGAAGTTGAGGTTACTCTATCAACACCTTCCAATCCTTTGAGATTATCTTCAATTTTTAAAACGATACCTTCTTCAATCTCCTGTGGAGATGCACCCGGGTAGGTTATATTTACTGAGATGTTTTTTGAATCTGTTAAAGGGAAAAATGAAGATTTCAAAGAAAAAGCTCCAACAATTCCGAAAATGAAAAATGCTATGATTATCACGTCTACAGCAACATGATATTTTATGAAATAAGAGATTACTTTTCGCATTAGTTTTCTATTTTGGCTGTTTCCCCTTTATATTTTTTTACCAACATTCCCTCAAAAGCACCAACAACCGGTTTGGTTAGTATTGAAATTCCATCAGGAACATCTTTAAGAACTACTTTTTTATCAGAAAAATATACTGGTCTCACAACAATGCGGTCAAGAATGGAGTCTCGAACTACAAAAATCTGATTGTTTTCAAGAAGCAAATTCCTATCTATTTCAATGGCATTTGCTTCTTGTTTTGCATTAAGGTTAGCTTCCAGATACATGCCTTCTTTTAAGTCTGGATCTTTAACATCTATAAATGCCTTTATGGTCTGGGTAGCCAAGTCTACATTTCCATTAATGCGGGCAACATAACCTTTATAGGTTTTGGTACGATCTAAATTCACTAACTCTACTTCCTCATTAAGTTTTAAGAGGTCACTAAAAGTCTTACTGATAGATACCTCCATTTCATAGATATCGGTATTTATAAATTCTCCCAATTTCTGACCTGGTCGCACCAGCGTGCCTTCAGTAACTAAGGCCTCTGTAAGTATTCCTGAAAATGGGGCAGAGATGCGATACTTTCGCAAACGTTGCTCCATATTTTTAACATTGTAATAGTTTGTCAAAATTCCACGACCCGAAATAAAGAATTTTTCCTTCTCGCTGGTCATATCAGGAAGGGGCGGAGTGGTTTCATTGAGGTCGAAATTACTTAGATATGCCTGCCATTTTGGAAATACTTCAGGATAATCCAGGCGCAGATCTGGCATAATCGAAGTAATTAAATTGTATAAATTACTCTTGGACGATTGTACACTGGCGTAGTATTCAGAAGCATCAATTTTGATAATTGTCTCACCAGTCCGGTATGGTTGTCCCGCTTTAAACAGTTTATTCCCCTTTCGGAAAACACCCTGAACCTCAGCATAGAGTTCAACCCTCCTTTTTGCCCTTAAATTACCATTCGCGGGGACTATAATAGGAACCGTTCCATTGGCCACGGTTTGAGTAAAAACTGTTTTTACCACTTTTTCTACTTTGGCCTTTGGTCTGGACCTACTACTAACAATTTGATTAGCCAAAAAAAATGAGGCTATTATAATTAAGATTCCTAATATTGATAAAATTATCTTTCTCATTACTTTGTGATTAAATTTGACCCTCTGCAGAGCTAATATTATGTTGAATGACTTTCAGGGTTGTTATAAGTTGATATAACTCTTCTTCGGCAATATTTTTTTCCATGATTTCTTTTAGTCTAACTATTATGGGCCTGGTTCGTCTAAATGTGATTCTACCCGTTCCGGTAAGAAAAACCCGGTTTACGCGCTTATCCCATTCATCCTGTTTTCTGACTATATAGTCTTTACGTTCCATTTTGGCCAGTAATCGTGCCAGGGAAGATTTATCCCTTAATGTCAGATACGCCAATTCATTTTGAATAAGGCCATCATTTTCATGTAATTTTTTAAGAACAACCATTTGCTCCTTACTAAGATCCAGTCCTTCACTTTGAAAAGCTTCGTGTAAATAATTGTCAACCATTTTAGCGGTACTCCCGATCCAACGACCAATCGATTTATCAAAATCCACCAAAATGTCTGTATTATCCATGCCACAAATATAACGCTTAAAATAATTAGTTGCATATGCAACTAATGTTAAAGTATTCTTAATTTTTGTTTAAGTATTTTATTGTTTTATAAAACAAAAAAGGATGCAGACCGCATCCCTTTTAAAAAACTAACCAAAGTATAAATTAACTACTAGTTTTCATTATCATCCTCAAATTTCGTGTCTGCCATACGGGTTTTAGAAAAATTGACATCTTTGAAATTCAATTTTACATCACCTTTATCATAATCAAAAACCAGAAATTCCCTGGTATCCATAAGTTCCAGGTTTTTATATGAATTAAATTTGTTGTTCTGAATTTGCAACACCTTAAGACTAGCCAACTGACCAAATTCTGCTGGAATCTCCCCACCTAATTGATTATTTGCAAGTACAAGTTCCTTGAGTAAAACCAATTGTCCTAAGTTTCTTGGGATATCGCCCTCCAAAGTGTTCTCAAAAAGGCCCAGACTTTCAAGTCTTGTAAGATTTCCTATTGAATCTGGTATATGGCCAACAAAATTATTACTGGAAAGGTTTAGTACCCGCAGCTTGGTTATATTACCTATACTATTTGGAATGGCGCCAGAGAAAAAATTATTAAAAGCAGTAAGCTCCAATAAATTTTCCAAGTTTCCTATCTCCTCCGGAAGATTACCTTTAAACCTGTTCATCTCTATTTTTAGAATCTCAAGGCTTTGTAGCTGCGTAATAGTATTAGGTAACTCGCCACTCAGCGTATTAAATGCCAGATTAAGAATTCGCAAGTATTTTAAGTTGCTAACGCTCTCAGGAATTAGACCAGAAAGATTATTCCGAAATAAATTTATCTCAACTACATGATTTCCTTCAACCTTAACGCCATACCACTCTGACACCGGCTGGTCTAAATGCCATTGTTTTAACCAGGAAGTTCCATTGGTGCTTTCATATAGATCTATTAAAGCCATTTTTTCAGCTTTACTAACCTTCGCATTTACAAGCTGATTTACAGCTATTAAAAGAACCAGAATAAGAAGCAGCTTTTTCATAAAAATTTGACTTTAAGAAATAGTTGTATCTTTAATTAAATAAAAACCCTACTTTACTAAAGAATTACCTTACAAAAATACTAATTTATATAGATAAACAACCTATATAATCGATGAACTGCGCGTTTTTGTTGTGAAAGTCTTCTTTTCTGTTGTGAAAAAAATTAAACCTTAGGTTCTATTCCTCCATCGCACTGTTTTCAAGCTCTATAGTGGTATTTTCCCACCTTATCATCAACTCCTCCAGCTTCTTTTTTTTAGCCTGATACATATCGAAAAAATCCGTAATCGCAATTGTAGTATCGTAATCCATCAACAAGTCGTGATCTATTTTAGCGATCTCCTTCTCTAAACTCGCTATGTCACTTTCAAGGGTACTTAATTTATTCTTAAGCGACTTTAATCGTTTCTGACCTGCATAATCTGAAGGCTTGTTGATACGTTTTTCTTTCTTTTTCTGATCTTTTTGTTTCTTTTCGATTTCCCGGAAATCATCAACTTTACGCTGATCAAGAAAATAATTAATGTCCCCTAAATACTCTTTTATTCTTTTTTCCTTAAACTCATAGACCTTGTTGGTAAGTCCCTGTAAAAAATCCCGGTCGTGTGAAACCACAATCAATGTACCTTCGAACTGCTTCAATGCCTCTTTTAATACATGTTTAGATTTGATATCGAGATGATTTGTTGGTTCATCCATAACAAGGACATTAAAGGGTTGCAGCAACATTTTAGCCAAAGCCAACCTGTTCCTTTCCCCACCAGATAAAACTTTTACATATTTATCCACATCGTCACCGCTGAAAAGAAAAGACCCTAATATATCCCTTACCTTGCTTCTATTCTTCTCATTGGCAGCATCGATCATAGTATCCAGGATGGTTTTATTTCCATCCAGATATTCCATTTGATTTTGGGCGAAATAACCTATCTCAACGTTATGGCCTGATTTTAGCCTACCCTGGTACTCCAATTCCCCGACAAGAATTTTGGCCAAGGTTGTTTTACCTTGTCCATTCTGGCCTACAAAAGCGGTTTTACTATCCCTTTCCAAAATTATGTCTACTCCGTTTAAAACTTCCTTATTGCCGTAACTTTTGGAAAGGTCCTCCATTTCAAATATCACTTTTCCAGGAATTACGGAAATTGGAAACCTAAGTTTCATAGCGCTAAGATCATCTTCATCAACCTCAATGCGCTCCATCCTATCCAGTTTCTTGATAAGTGATTGAGCCATAGTAGCTTTTGAGGCCTTGGCCCGGAATTTGTCTATTAAACGCTCTGTTTGTTGAATTTCTCTTTCCTGGTTTTTTTGGGCACTTAGCTGTTGTACTTTTATTTCTTCCCGTAACTCTAAATATTTAGAATATGGTTTATTGTAATCGTAGATTCTTCCGAGGGATATTTCTATTGTTCTATTTGTAACATTATCCAAAAACATTCTATCATGAGAAACTATCACCAGAGCACCCGGATAATTAAGCAGAAACTGCTCTAGCCAAAGTATAGAATCAATATCCAAATGGTTGGTAGGCTCATCTAATAAAAGAACATCATTATTCTGTAAGAGTAATTTAGCCAATTCTATACGCATTCTCCATCCACCGGAGAATGTATCTGTGCTTTTATCAAAATCTTCCCTTTTAAAACCAAGGCCCAAAAGGATTCTTTCAGTCTGTCCCTTATAATTGTACCCACCATGAACTTCATATTGATGAGTTAAATCATTTAAGTCTATAATTAGTTGATTGTAAAACTCGCTTTCGTAATCCGTTCTTTCCCCCAGTTGTAAATTTATTTGCTCCAATTTGAGTTCTAATGCTTTTATTTCGGTAAAAGCCTCGTAGGCTTCATCAAGTACCGATCTTCCATGTTCAAAATCGAGATCCTGCTTGAGAAAGCCTATTTTTATATCTTTTTCTGTAGCCAATGTACCTGTATCTGGTTCCATTTCCTTAGAAAGCAACTTAAGCAAGGTAGATTTCCCTGCGCCATTTTTTCCAATAAGCCCAACCCTATCGCCCGCATTTAATCTAAACGCGATTTCTTTAAACAGGTATTCTCCTCCAAAAGAAACAGAAAGATTATGAATATTTAGCATTTTTGTGATTGGTGTTACAATTAGAAACTTTGCAAAATCGTAGTTTTGCCTAAACTTTTGCAAAT
>NZ_JBATGR010000532.1:0-7980 GCF_049665975.1 Eudoraea sp. | reverse complement strand
CCTGGGTCCAGGGTGGATCAAAGGTAATTTCAACTTCCGCATCTTTAACAAGGTCCAGAGATTTTACCTTTTCTTCTACCTCAACTGGCAAAGTTTCTGCTACAGGGCAGTTGGGTGAGGTAAGTGTCATCAATATTTTTACATCCCTATCCTCATTAACAAAAACATCATAGATTAACCCTAATTCATAAATATCCACGGGAATCTCGGGATCGTAAATTGTCTTGAGAACAGTCACTATTTTCTCGCCAAGTTCCTTCGTATTTACCACGGTTTCACTCATATCTCTCGGATTAATTAATTAATTCAATTGTGTTTGGTATGCAATGGCATACAATTTCAATTGCTTTATCATACTTACCAACCCATTTGCGCGTGTTGGAGATAAATGCTCTTTAAGTCCTATTTGATCGATAAAATCTGTATTTGCCTCAATAATATCCATCGGCTTTTGATTGCTAAAAGCTCTAATTAAAATGGCAATAATACCTTTAGTAATTATGGCATCACTATCGGCTGTAAAAACCAGTTTATCCTCCTCCAATTCTGCATGTACCCAAACCTTACTCTGGCAGCCCTTAATTATATTGTCTTCTGTTTTATACTGCTCTTTAATTATTGGAAGTGATTTTCCTAATTCTATCATATATTCATACCGCTGCATCCAGTCATCAAACAAGGCAAACTCTTCTACAATTTCGTTCTGAATTTCTTCTATACTCATAAAAAGGTTTTAGGCTAAAATACAATAAGTATCAGTGGTTTTCAATAGTTTGGGAAAATGATAACAAGCATTGTTTAGCTTAGCATTTGTTTGGCTTTCTTTACTCCTTCGACAAGAATATCTACCTCACTTTTGGTATTATAAAAGCTAAAACTCGCCCTTACCGTTCCCGGCACTTTAAAGTAATCCATAACAGGTTGCGCACAATGATGCCCTGTTCTTACCGCAATTCCTAATTTATCCAGTATCGCACCTATGTCATAGGGATGAATACCTTCAATATTAAAAGAAATGACGGATGTTTTATGCACCGAAGTCCCATATATTTTAAGCCCATTAATAGATGTTAGTTCCTTAGTAGCATATTCCAGGAGTTCTTTTTCATAACTGGCGATGGCCTCGTAACCTAAAGAATTCATGTAATCCAGCGCTGCTCCAAAAGCAATTCCACCACATACATTTGGAGTCCCTGCTTCAAACTTGTGAGGTAAATCGGCATAAGTTGTTTTTTCAAAGGTAACCTCTGCTATCATCTCTCCTCCACCCTGATATGGTGGTAATTTTGAAAGCCATTCTTCCTTCCCATACAAAACACCTACCCCGGTTGGGCCACAAATTTTATGAGCAGAAATCGTATAAAAGTCCGCATTCAACTTTTGGACATCTATTTTAATGTGTGGTGCCGCTTGCGCGCCGTCAATCAGAACAGCTGCTTCGACCTCATGGGCCAATGAAATAATTTTTTCTATTGGGTTTATAGTACCCAACGCATTGGATACATGATTACAAACTACCAATTTAGTGCTACTCGAAAGCAACTTGGCGTATTCCTCTATAAGGAGTTCGCCTTCATGATTCATTGGAATTACTTTTAAGATAGCACCCGTTCGTTCACATAGCATTTGCCAGGGAACTATATTGGAATGGTGTTCCATAGCAGATACAAGGATCTCATCTCCATTTTTTAGAAATGATGTAAAGCCATTGGCTACCAGGTTAATACTATCTGTGGTGCCTGAAGTATAAATAATTTCATAAGGTTCAGCGGCATTTATATGCTTTTGAACCTTGATACGTGCGTTTTCATAAGCATCTGTTGCCTCCTGAGATAAGGTATGCACGCCCCTATGAATATTAGCATTATAACGAGTATAATAATCTACAATAACATCTATGACTTGTTTTGGTGTCTGTGAAGTAGCTGCGTTATCCAGGTAAACCAATGGGTATCCGTTAACTTTCCTTTTGAGAATAGGAAAATCCTGGCGAATAGTTTCAATATCCAATTTTGTTATTATCATATGGCCGGAGCTATTTAAAACTAAACTTAATATTAAAGATCAAATCCCAGTTGAACACCTAATTTTTTGGCAATCAGCCTATTAATTCTCATTTTTAATTCAGGAATCCGAACACTTGCCAACACATTATTGGCAAAAGCATACATCAAGAGTGCCGCAGCTTCTTTTTTGGGTATTCCTCTGGTTTGCAAATAAAAGAGTGCCTCTTCATCTAATTGTCCAATAGTGCATCCATGAGAACATTTTACATCATCTGCAAAGATTTCCAATTGTGGTTTGGTATTAATAGTAGCCTTATCACTAATCAAAATATTATTGTTTTGTTGAAATGCATTGGTCTTTTGGGCAATCTTATCCACTATGATTTTGCCATTGAACACTCCTATTGACTTTTCTCCATAAATTCCTTTATAATCCTGATGACTTTCGCAATTAGGTTCTCTGTGATGTACCAGGGTATGATGGTCTACATGCTGCTTTTCACCAAGTATAGTTACCCCTTTCATGGTAGAATCAATATATTCACCATTCTGGTAATAATTGAGATTATTCCTGGTTAACTTACCTCCAAAGGAAAATGTATGGACCTTCACCGTGCTATTGCTCTTTTGAGAAATGTAGGTGTTATCTATCAAGGATGCATTTTTGACGTCATTTTGAACTTTATAATAATCTACAATAGCATTTTTTGCTGCAAAAATTTCAGTAACGCAATTTGTTAATACTTCATTGGAAGTAAGACTCTGATGACGTTCTATAATCTGAAGTTCGGCATTTTCCTCTGCAATAATTAAGTTGCGGGGTTGGAGTAATAATGCAGCTTCGTTCCCTGTGGCAAAATGCAATATTTCTATTGGCTTTTTAGGCATTTTATTTTTAGGGATATAAATATAAGCCCCCTCTTTACTAAATGCAGTATTTAATGTAGTCAGCGATTCATCTTTTGAGGCTACCGTATTGAAGTAAACATCTATTATCTGCTTATACATTGGTTTGCTTAAAGCTGCACTCATAAGGCAGATATCTACCCCGTCATGTGTGGTTTCTGAAAGGAACGAACTATATACACCATCAATAAACACAATCTTATAAGTATCTATCTCATGAAGAAAATATTGCTTAACATCCTTGTATTCCAAAGCATTTGTCTGTTTTGGAAAGATGCTGAAATCTACCTTTTGCAGGGGGTTCAATGAAGTGTATTTCCAGGCCTCCTCTTTTCTATTCGGAAAACCTTTGAGCTCGAAGTTCTTAATTGCTTCAGAGCGTATATCATGAACCGGATGATCTACATCTATATTGTTCTCAAATGCCAGGAACGAAGAAACCAGTTTTTCCTTTAAATCCATAATTTTGTTTTCTGTTTATTGTTTTTATAGAACAATTCCCTTTCAAATAATTAATTAATTCAACCGGATTATTATACCACCGACTCATTTTTTAACCAATCGTATCCCTTATCCTCTAATTCCAATGCTAATGCTTTGGTGCCTGATTTTACAATTTTACCCTCGTGTATAACATGTACAAAATCCGGAACAATATATTCCAATAATCGCTGGTAATGAGTAATAACTATTATTGCGTTGTCTTTGCTCTTCAGTTTATTGACGCCGTTGGCCACAATCCGCAAGGCATCAATATCCAGGCCGGAATCTGTTTCATCTAAAATGGCGAGTTTTGGTTCTAACATAGCCAATTGAAAAATTTCATTTCGCTTTTTCTCGCCACCTGAAAATCCTTCATTTAAAGAGCGAGATAAAAACTTTCTGTCAATTTCCAATAACTCAGATTTCTCACGAATAAGTTTCAACATTTGGTTAGCAGGCATGTCTTCTAATCCACGTGCTTTCCTGGACTCATTTATTGCCGTTCTTATAAAATTGGTTACAGAAACCCCCGGTATCTCAACAGGGTACTGAAACGAAAGAAAAATTCCTTTATGCGCTCTTTCTTCAGGAGAAGTGTCTTCCAGATCTGCTCCATCAAATTCAATACTACCTTCTGTAATTTCAAATTCTTCCTTTCCGGCTATCACCGAAGCAAGGGTGCTTTTCCCTGAACCATTAGGGCCCATAATAGCATGCACCTCTCCTGCTTTTACTTCGAGGTTTATTCCGTTTAATATTTCATTCCCTTCTACACCTGCGTGCAGATTATTTACTTTTAACATATTCTATTTAGTTTAAATATTGAGGTGCTTTTGGCATTTTATCAAAGTCGTCCTTTTGATGTTGTAAATATACCTTAGCCTTTTTTTCCTTAGCAAAAGCTTCAAATTTTTTCATGCTCTCCCTTGTTTGCGCCACATCATAATTAAAAATTGGAATTCTCTTGTACTCCCTGTTTTCATAAAAATGATAAAGGTCTCCGGATAAAAGCAAAGGCCCGTGTTCTTTTAAATCAAGAAATAAAACCTGATGTCCTGGCGTATGGCCGGGCATATATTTTAAAACCACGGTTCCATCTCCAAACACATCATAATCTCCATTAATTTTTTTGATGTTCGTTAAGTCTTTTATAGCATCATACATCTCCGGATTATTTGCTTTCACTTCTTCGCCAGTTACAAAATCAAACTCCTCATTCTGAACAAGCCATGTTGAATTTTTAAATTTGTCAGCATGCCCGCTATGATCAAAATGAGTATGAGATAATGAGATGTATTGAAAATCGTCAGGGGTCATTCCAATTAATTTTAACTGACTTAAAACAGAATCCTTTCTGGAGACAGTAAAAGCACCGTCAGGTGAGGTATACGGTTCAGGAAGTCCAACCAGAGATTCAGAAAGTCCGGCATCCCACATTAGGTTGCCTTTTGGGTGTTGAATTACATAAAATGCATCTGCAAATTCCTTGCTTTGCCCTTTATAGGTTTCATCCTGAGCAAAAAGTCCCAGTGTATTTACAACAACGGTACCACCATCAAAGGAATAAAGCTTTACTTCAGTTTTGGAGATTTCTTCCTTACTTTCAGACACATTCGCTACTTCCTTATTCGTTTCTTTACAGGCAAATAAGGCGACTATTATCAATAATGTTATATATTTTTTCATAACCATTAACCTACTGAACCTTCCAGGCTGATTTCCAATAGCTTTTGGGCTTCAACAGCAAATTCCATGGGAAGTTTGTTTAGTACTTCCTTGCTAAAACCGTTTACAATCAGGGCAATAGCTTTTTCCGTTTCTATTCCTCTCTGATTACAATAAAAAATCTGATCTTCCCCAATTTTACTTGTGGTGGCCTCATGTTCAATCTGAGCCGTTTTATTCTTCACTTCTATATATGGAAAAGTATGTGCTCCACAGTCATTTCCCATCAGCAACGAGTCGCATTGCGAAAAATTTCTGGCATTCTTAGCCCTGCTATTCACCTGCACCAGACCCCTGTAGCTATTTTGTGATTTCCCGGCGGAAATCCCTTTAGAAATAATCGTGCTTTTAGTGTTTTTACCTAAATGGATCATTTTAGTTCCGGTATCGGCCTGCTGATAATTATTTGTTACTGCAATGGAATAAAATTCCCCTATAGAATTATCTCCTTTTAAAATACAGGATGGGTACTTCCAGGTAATTGCTGATCCGGTTTCTACCTGTGTCCAGGAGATTTTGGCGTTTTTCTCGCACAACCCTCTTTTTGTGACAAAATTGTATACTCCCCCTTTACCTTCTTTATTACCAGGATACCAGTTTTGAACTGTGGAATATTTAATTTCTGCATTATCCAGAGCTATAAGTTCCACTACCGCTGCGTGTAATTGATTTTCATCTCTCGATGGTGCAGTACAGCCTTCCAGATAACTCACATAACTTCCCTCATCTGCAATAACCAGTGTGCGTTCAAATTGTCCGGTACCAGCCTGATTTATTCTAAAATAAGTTGACAATTCCATTGGACATCTAACCCCTTTGGGGATATAGCAAAAAGATCCGTCAGAGAATACTGCAGAATTTAAAGCAGCATAGAAATTATCCTTTTGTGGCACTACTGTACCAAGATGCTTTTTAACTAATTCCGGATGCTCTTTTATTGCCTCGGAAATAGAGCAAAAGATTATTCCTTTTTCTGCAAGTGTTTTTTTGAAAGTAGTTGCAACGGAAACTGAATCCATTACAATATCCACAGCTACACCTGCAAGCTTTTTCTGTTCATCTAAAGAAATTCCCAGTTTTTTAAATGTATCCAATAACTCAGGATCAACTTCGTCTAAACTATCGTATTTCGGTTTTTTGTTAGGTGCGGAATAGTATGAAATATTTTGAAAATCAGGTTTTTTATAGTTGATATTAGCCCATTCGGGTTCTATCATTTCTTTCCATGCCCGGAAAGCTTCAAGTCGCCATGAAGTCATCCATTCCGGTTCTTCTTTCTTCTTAGAAATTGCGATAACAATTTCCTCATTTAACCCTTTTGGAAAGGTGTCAGACTCAATATCCGTATAGAAACCATATTCATATTCTTTAGTTTCCAGTTCTTTTTTTAATTCTTCTTCGGTATATGCCATAAGTCATTAAATCCCTCAGAGGGATCACATATTTTTATAATGAAAAACTTTCGCCACAGCCGCATGTACGCTGTGCATTCGGATTATTAAAAACGAATCCCTTACCATTGAGCCCTCCGGAATATTCCAGAGTTGTTCCTACCAGATAGAGAAAACTCTTTTTATCAACGATGATGCGCACAGCATTGTCTTCAAAAACCTTATCAGCCTCATCAACTTTGTTGTCAAATTTTAATTCATAGGACAACCCACTGCAACCACCGCTTTTTACACCAACCCTGACAAAATCTTTTGCTGCGTCAAAACCTTCCTCCGTCATGAGTAAGGTAACCCGCTGTTTTGCTGTTTCAGATACTTTGATCATTATATATCCTTATTTGGTATTATTCTAAATAGTTTACAAATATAGGTTATAGTTAGGGTTTTACCATAATTCCTAACATTATTATAACGTATGAAACCATAGAGGTTATCTATTGGATTTTAGAGAAACAAGAGTAGAGGGTAGATAAAAAACGGATGGTTTTAAAAGTCAAGCATTTGAGGGCTGCCTTTATGTGAAGTTATTCATTTGATTTTTATAATTACAACATCTGAAAGCCCTTTATTTATAAGGTTTGTGAAATCATCGCTGGAACTTTCACCAACCAAAAGTATACTTTTGTCTAGATTTTCAACTGCATCAAAACCATAATCCAAGTTTGATCCTCCATAAGAGCCCTGCCAGATTAAATTTCCTTCTGGATCTGTTTTTATAAGCCAAATATCATTTTCTCCTGCATTTTCTTCAGCATCACCATCAATACTTTTGGAGTTTCCGGTAATAATAAATCCACCGTCGTATGTAGTACTTACCCCCTGGGCAGCATCGAACTCCGAACCTCCAAAGGTCTTCTCCCATAACAGGTTGCCATTATCATCTATTTTAATAAGCCACACATCAGATTCACCATGATTCATAGAAATATCTTTATCCGTGCTAAATGTATTCCCGGTAACCACATAACCTCCATCATATGTTTTGGCTATATCATAAGCGATTTCAATACCCGAACCGCCAAAGGATCGCTCCCATAACAATTCACCGGTAGCTGTTAATTTAATTACCCAAAAGTCGTAGCTGCCTTTGGTATTCGAAATATCATAATCATCACTTTCAGAAAACCCTGCCATCACAAAACTGCCATCGTCCGCTTCAATAACGGCATGCGCCCTATCATTGTTGGTGCCTCCGTAGTAACTCCTCCATTCCAAATTGCCGTTGGCGTCTATTTTAGTTCCCCAAAATTCCCCCACACCATGTCTGGTAAGAAAATTACCCTTGTAATAAGTGCCATCGTCAAGGGCGGCTGTAATATCCAAAAATCCTGCGAAGAAAAATCCTCCATCAGCAGTTTGCAATAAATCATATGAATGATCATGCCCAGAAAACCCAAAACTTTTTTCCC
>NZ_JBATGR010000531.1:0-1835 GCF_049665975.1 Eudoraea sp. | reverse complement strand
GAAATACCAAGTTGTCCAAACATCAATGGGATTACAATAAAACTAAAACGAGAGGTATATGCCCTATGCCAGGCAACTAGATTCTCATTGCGATAATAAAGAAAACCTGGGTATATAATAAGCTGTATTATCCAAATCAATACAACTAATCCAAAATCCAGTAAAAGCTGAATGATAGCCAAAGACATTACAAATGCCTGGTGATTTTTGAACTCATTGGTTTGGTAATTGAAAAATAGTAATCGATAAGCTGTCCTTTTTCATCAACCAAATATTTCTGAAAATTCCATTTTACACTGGAATTCTTTTTACCGTTAAGGCTTTTAGAGGTTAGCCACTCATACAAAGGATGTTGCTTCCCCCCTTTAACATCAATCTTTTCCGTCAAAAGAAATGTAACTCCAAAATTCCTTTCACAAAACGACTGAATTTGCGCAGCATCTCCGGGCTCTTGCTTCCCAAATTGATTACAAGGTGAACCAATGACCACTAATTCATCTGAATACGTATCACTTAATTTTTGCAAGTCTTTATATTGCTTGGTAAATCCACACTCCGAGGCAACATTTACAAATAATAACTTCTTTCCTTTGAATTCTGAAAGTAAGATAGGTTTACCATCTAAGCTATTGATAGCGATATCATATACAGATGCGCTGACTTTTTCAGTAGACATGCCAGGTGCTAATTTTGCCTTATCGATTGTTTTCATATCCCGTATTTTAAAAAATTTATTACCATCCATCTCAAATAGTTGTCCTAAAAATAAGGAGGCCTTATCTGACAATAAAAAAACTGGTTTACAAAGACACATAGTACATGTGTCGCATAATCTTCTTGAATTGTTCCGCAAAACCTATCTCTAAAGCATCCTAATATAGGATTACTAAAGCACGATTTTAATGATGTTCAAGGCACATTTAATTTATTTACCTTCAACATATTCTTAAATGCCAGAATCTGGTCTTCCTTTCAACCGAATATCAATTCTTTTCTTTTTGACAGTTAACCGCTTCATTACATCCATTAATTCAGGATCCTTTTCCTTTTTATAAATTTCGTTGATTGCTAAAATGAGCCGCTTAGCTTCTCTTGAAGCCCCCACCCTGTCACTCGTAGACATATGACTCATTTTTGCATTTTCAAAAGCTATTGCTTCTTGTAAAATGTCCATCATTTTTGAGTTTCGTTGAATTATCGGTAAATATAATTAAACAAAAAGTAGATTACAAGCCTAGCACCTTGATTGTGATTCTTTTAAGATTATGTAAACCATTACTTTTTGGAAAGTCCCACAAAACGAAGCCTTTACGGAATTGCTGTTTTTTTCCTTTCTTTTCACCGAATCAATTGATAAGTTAAAAAAACAAAGATTTAGCCATTTAATTTCCAAGGTTGGAATGATATTCAAAATCAAATAAATTCAATAATATATTGATCCTGTCATGATCACATCATTCAAGAAAGCATGCACGAAGCGTGGTTTTGTATTTCCGGGAAGGTTTAAAGTGCTTAGCTTTCAGACCGGTCTGTAAACACTAACCACAATTCCCTGGTAACTCTATAAATACACTTTTTTAGTATTAATCTCTCTCGGTCAAATAATCCAAATCATCCCACTTTTATCTGAAGGTTTACCCTACAGGTATGATCAATATCATTGAATGATCTATGAAAGGCTGCTATTTTTATAGTGATATAATCAGTATGACATCTAGGGAATAACTATAAGCTGTATCTGATGGTAAGATTCTTTCGAAAAATAAGACAACGATTGCTGGTCGAAAGTAAATTCGGCAAATACATGCTTTATGCCATTGGCGAAGTCATAATAT
>NZ_JBATGR010000530.1:0-3959 GCF_049665975.1 Eudoraea sp. | reverse complement strand
TACCCGGACAGGAATATGCCAGATGAATTTGAACATTCCTTGCCCGAAGTGTTTCCTCAAACCTCCCCTGGAAACTTCACTTTTAATACGAAAATGAAAAGGTGGGTTATGACTGTATTTAATGACTATCAATGGGATCTCAATTATACAAACCCAATGGTGTTTATGGATATGCTCTCTAATATGGTAGAACTGGCTAACTTGGGAGTAGACATTATTCGATTTGACGCACTGGCATTTCTATGGAAAAAATTGGGTACAAATTCTCAAAATCTTCCCGAAGCACATAGCTTAATTACCCTATTTCGAATGTGTTTACAAGTCGTTGCTCCCGGGGTTGTTCTGTTGGCTGAAGCTATAGTTTCTCCACAGGAAATTATTAAGTATTTTGGTGAAGGTATTAAAAAAGGCAATGAATGTGATATTGCCTACAATGCCACTTTGATGGCCTTACTTTGGAATTCAATTGCTACTAAAAAGACTCATCTATTGTATAAAAATCTTATGAATTTACCAGGTAAACCCATAGAAGGGACCTGGATAAATTATATCAGATGTCATGACGACATCGGTCTTGGTTTTGATGACCGTTATATATATGAAGTGGGCTGGGACGCCTATGCACACAGGAAGTTTTTATTGGATTACTATTGTCAAAAACTTGATTGGTCACCTGCTAAGGGTCAAATTTTTATGTATAACCCAAAAAATGGCGATGGCAGGATTACCGGTAGTGCAGCCTCCTTACTGGGACTGGAAAAAGGGTTAGAGCAAAACAACTCGGAATTGACAAAATTTGCAGTAAATAAAATCCTAATGCTACATGCCATTATATTATCCTATGGTGGAATTCCCATGATCTATGCCGGTGATGAAATAGGGACATTAAATGATTATTCTTATCTTAAGAATAAAAATTTAAAAGAAGATAGCAGATGGGTTAACAGACCCAAACAAGATTGGAAAACAGTGTCTGGATTAGATAAAATTGATACCCCTCAAACACAAATATTCCATTCCCTTAAAAAACTAATTAAGATTAGAAGAAATACACCAGCATTTGCTGATACCAACAATTTAGTACTGCATCAGACGCCAAGCCCACATATTTTTATGTTTGAAAGAACAAATAATTCTGATAAGGATGTCCTTGTAATTTGCAATTTTGATGAAAATAATCATATGATAGATACCGTTGATCTTGTCTCCAGGGGTTATGCGTCAGGAGGCAAACTGAAGGACCGGGTATTAGGTGAAAGCATAACTTTAAAAAGTGGCTTGTTAGAAATAAATCCCTTTCAAATTCTATGGCTCAGCAAGTCTTAGCTATATTTTACTTTTCTTAAAATTCGAAAAGACTCCTTCAAGGATTCATGAATTTTTGAATCATATTTTTTTAAGAGAGGCCGAGCTGTTTCCATTAGATCCTTCGCTTCTTCAAAACCATTAAAATAGCAAATAAGATAAGTTGCGGGTAATAATTTCAAATCAAGTTCTTCCTGACCCTTGAGTGACAGGCCCTTTTCAATTTTTTGCAAAATAGCCTTGTTTGAATTAAAGATATGATACAAAGTCTTTTTATCATATTGAGGTGGGTCAAAGATTAAATTACTTTGGATTTGATAGGTTCCGTTATCTGAAAAAAATATATCCACTTTTTCCAAAGGATAGTATTTTTGTTGATTCCCCAATCCCAACTTCACATATTCCATGATAGAAAAGGATTCATCATTAAAGCTTATTGATATTTCATCGAGAGCAGAATAAAAAAGTTTAACCTGCTCATTAATAAGTTCTATATCTACTCTTGAATAAAAAACTTTATTTTTTACTTTTTTTTGATTCCCAGCCCAACAGAGCACAAATTGCTCTTTAAATACTTTGTAGCTGCTTATCAGATCCTTATGTCTGTAATTTATGAAATCTATTACACCATCGAGGGTAAGTTCTATATTGTTTCGGGCATGTTGTTCTATAGTAGCAACAGTTTCTGAATTGATATCTTTCAATACAATATTAAAAGCCTTAGGCATGCTTATGCTCCCATCTCTGAAAAAAACTGCGCCACCATAATATTTCCATATATTCCTCCGCAATGAGCACACTTGGCCATTAGAGCTTATAGTGACTAACCCCACAACCTTACCTTCAGGCAAGTGCGGAAAAGGAATATTTTCATAAGAGATCAAAGGAGGGTTATCTAGGTAGGCATTTACAAGGTTTTGAATCTTACTGTCATCAAAGAAATCTACCCCAACAATTTTATTGTCCTCATCTTCAACTCCAACAACAATGAAGGAATTGTTATTTGGATTGCTATTAGCAAGTGCGCAAACATGCTTTAGAAATTTAGCTTTACCTTCTCGCTTACCAATATTGATAAACCTTTTTTTATCATAAAAACTATTCTCGTCATTATGAGCCAAAAGGTTTTTTACCAGTAGACGCTTATTAATCATATCGTTTTCTTCACTATGGTACTACTTGCCTGTGCGGTGGGCATAACCACAAGATCAGCAATATTTACATGGGAAGGACGTGATATTACAAAGTAAATTATATCTGCTATATCTTCAGGCTTTAATGGTTGAAATCCCTTGTAAACACTGTCTGCTCTCTTATTATCCCCTTTAAATCTGACATTGCTAAATTCAGTCTCGACCAATCCCGGGTTAACAGCACCCACTCGGATTCCATAAGAATTCAAATCAATTCGCATTCCCTGATTAATTGCATCAACGGCATGTTTGCTCGCACAATAAACATTGCCTTTTGGGTAAACCTCTTTACCGGCAGTTGAACCAATATTTATTATATGTCCCGAATTACGCTCCACCATCTTCGGTACAATTGCCCTGGAGACATAAAGCAGGCCTTTTACATTAATATCCAGCATTGCATCCCAATCCTCAAGACTGCCTGTTTCTATGGGGTCCATACCATGGGCATTCCCCGCATTATTAATTAAAATATCTATATGAGAAAATTCCTCGGGTAATGAGTTTATCGCATTTGAAACAGCATTTTTATCCCTGACATCAAAATTCAATGCATAGACTTCAGTTAGTGGCTCCAATTGTTTCTGCAATTTTATTAAAAGTTCTTTTCTTCGCCCACAAATTATCAATCGGATATCCTTTGATGCGAAAAATAGCGCAGTAGCTTTTCCTATGCCACTGGTTGCTCCGGTAATAAATGCTGTTTTCTTCATTAAATTAATTTGGAATAATTACTGTTTACGGAACCTTATGCCCCTGAGATGCAACCAATAACAAAAACCAATCTTCCAATTCCAGATCAATTTCAGTGGCCCTTACAGAAGCTATTAATCGTTCTTTGTTTGTGGTACCAACAACGGGGTGAACTTTGGAAGGATGTTTTAAGATCCAAGCCAGAAGAATTTGACTACTATTTGCATCATATTTCTTTTTAAGGGCTTTTAGCACTTTTTTTATTCGCTTCCTTCTTTTGTTATCCTCCCTGAAATAGCTGCCCAGGGGGCTCCACGCCATAGCGGTTCGATTATGCTTGATACAATCATCAAATGTTCCGTCATACATTAATTTTTCCGCTGTTAAGGAAAATTCAACCTGGTTAGCGGTTACAGGCAATACGGATTCTAATAGGGAAATCTGAGAAGGCGAGAAATTAGACACTCCAAACTCCCGTATTTTTCCTTCTTTTTGTAAATAAAGAATGGCCTCTGCTATTTCATCTGTTTGCATTAGCGGGCTGGGTCTGTGCAATAAAAAAAGGTCTAAATAATCAGTTTTAAGATTGGACAGAGAACGTTCTGCAGACCAAATAATGTATTCTTTAGAATAATCATAATGTTTTACTTTGTTCTCTCTTGCTTTGCAGACATATTGTATACCACATTTACTAATAAATTGTGCTTGTTCCCTGGGGATTATACTTTGTAAAAAAGCATTTCCAAAAGCTTCTTCATTGGTATAGCC
>NZ_JBATGR010000529.1:0-19278 GCF_049665975.1 Eudoraea sp. | reverse complement strand
CTATAGAAGAATGTGCACTTAGAGAAGTTGAGGAAGAAACTGGGGTAAAAGGGTTAAAGATTGAAAACTTTTTGCGGACTACCTACCACATTTTTAAAAGAAACGGAATCTACAAACTCAAGGAAGTTCATTGGTATGCAATGAAAACAACTTATAAGGGAAAGTTAGTTGGTCAAAAAAGCGAGGGTATAGAAAAAGTAAAATGGAAAGGGCCACAGAAAATTCAGAAGGCCCTGGAAAATTCTTATACCAATATAAAATCATTATTTGCTGATTAGTTTTCTTTTGGTAAGCGTGTCCATAGGAAAACGGCATACATGACATAGCAAATGGTAAGCTGCATTATATTTTGAGCGCATATATATTGCAATACATCAAGCGAAGTTTGACTAAAGGCTTATAACCTAAGCTGCCTTCGTAATCTCTTCAATCTCCTTCTTTTGTATAGGTTTGTTTTTGTAATCTATGATGTGGTGCGTTCTGGACATATAGTGTTGCCAGCTCTCTCTATCGGCCGGATCAATAGACGAAGTTAAGATGTTGATTCTTATTTTATGTGGTATGGGCAATGTTATGAACTCCTCAAGAAATTGCCATCCATCCATTATAGGCATGTTTATGTCCAAAAATATAACCTCAGGGACCTCTTTATTATTTTTTATAATACTTTTAAAATCATCAATGGCCTCTTTCCCATTTACATAAGTATTTATGTTCTCGCTTACATTTAAGGAGCTAAGCATCCTTTTAATTCCAAATACAGTTATTGGATCATCATCTACTATGGCTATTGATTTAAGCTTTATCATTAAAATATATGTTAAACGTAGTTCCTTTACCCACTTCACTGCAGGCCATAATCTTTCCATTCATGGCTTCAACTTGATTTTTGGTAATGTATAACCCAATGCCCCGTGCATCTGAATTATCATGGAATGTTTTATACATTCCGAATAATTTTTCACCATATTTATTCAAATCAATGCCAAGTCCGTTATCTTCAATACTTAAAATAGTATATTTCTCATTTTTAGACACAGTTAATTTAATAACCGGATCACGACTATTGTCCTTATATTTTACAGCATTGGTTATAAAGTTCATAATTATGCTGTCTATATAAGCGGGTATTACTTTTACATAAGTATCATCGGGAATATTATTGATAATTTTAGCATTGTTCTTTTTAAGAAAAGCCGCTAAATTTTTCTCTGCAGCTGCAATCTTATTGTTTAATTTTACTGGTTTTTTATCTAGGTTTACGTTTGTACTAATGGCCACCACTTCATTGAGGTTATCCAGGGTTTCCAATAGGTTATCGGATGCCTCAGTTAGCATTTTTATTATATTTTCTTGTTCATTCGCGTCTTTCTCCTCGACCAGAAACTCCAGTAACATGGAAAAATTTGCTGTATGCGACCTTAAATTATGTGATACAATGTGTGCGAAATTAATTAACTGTTTGTTTTGAATGGAAGTTACATTAATAAGATCTCTAAGTTCCTGTTCTTGTTGTTTAAGATCAGAAATATCCATGCTTATTCCTATCAGACCACTGGCCTTACCATCCGGGCCAATAAGTGGAATTTTAGAAGTCATAAATTTAGTTAAACTTCCATCTTTTTTGACACTTATTGTTTCTTTACCCAAAATTGGATTTAAGGTATTAATAACATCCAGGTCTTCCTCTCTGGAAATTAAGGCAGATTTTTCATCGTAAAAATCATAATCACTTTTACCTAAAACCTCAGATTCTTCTTTAAACCCACAATAAAACAATTCTGATTTATTCACTAAAATTTTCCTGGATTCCAGATCTTTTATATATACATTGAGAGGTAAGTTATCTATTAATGTCTTTAGTAGTTTTTGCTCTTCCCTAATTTGATTTTCTTTTTTCTTTACTTCAGAGATGTTCTGTGCAGTAGACCAAAGTAATTTTCTCCCTTTTTTATTTCCCACCAGGGAGCCACTTATTAAAACAGGGTAGCTTGTTCCATCTTTTTTAACGAAAATATGTTCAAAAGGACCATAAGTGCCTTTGGATTCTACTTCCTTAATGAAATTAATCAATTTATGCCTGGATGAATCAGGTATAATATCGGCGTACCTTAGGTTAGCCATGTCTTCCTTGCTATAGGATGTCGCCGCTTCGAAGGAACTGTTAAAATCAAGAATCTCCCCGGTTTCAAGATCACTGAGTATATAAGCAATTGGGGATAACTCATATAAGGCCCTAAATTTCTGTTCACTTATTTTCAGTTTCTGTCTGGCCTCAACCATTTCTTTTATCATACGTCCCTCGGCCAAAAGAGATACTACTCTGTTATCTTCGTTGTAAATAGGTTTTAAACTGAAATCCACAGGGATAGGTTGTTTGTTTTTATCAAGAACAACTATCTCACTCCGCATAAACTCACCCTGGGCTGCGGCAGCTATAACTTGCTTTAACCCTTCTTTTACCATATCCGGAATTGGCCACCAATATGCGTCCCAAAACTTCTTATTAACGATATCTTCCTGTTTGAGGTCTGAAAATTGTAAAGCAGTATCGTTAACTTCAAGGAAAGTACCATCAATATCTAAAATACCTGTAAACTGATAAGAAGAATTAAAAATACTGCTGAAAATACGCTCTTGTTCTTCAGTTCTTGCCTTGGATAATACTTCATCGGTTATATCTTTGAATGTTCCGATAAGGCCCAAAAACTTTTCATCTTTAAAAACGGGTTTTCCTGCAGCTATAACGGAGATTTCTTTCCCTTTTGCTGTTATTAATTGTAAAGTTTCATTCCAGGATATTCCCTTGGTCATAGCTCTGTCAACCGCCATAGCTACCGTATTTCTACTATAACCTTCCTTATAAAAATTAATACCACCTTCAATATCTGGTTTAAAATCCTCAGGTACCTCATGAATACATTTGGTTATTTTACACCATGTTAGTTTATCATTAACCGCATCATACTCCCAACTTCCAATTTTTGATATTTCGGATTTATCCCTAAATAAAATTTCAAGTTTCTCTAATTTAATATCATCAAAAATAGTCTTGGAAATATCCTTAGTTTGAATAATGACACCAATAATATTTTCCTTTTCGTCATACCACGGAACATTTATCCACTCAAACCATTTTTCATTTTTTTGAGTGTCATAAAAATTTTCTATTCCAGTTAGCCTGGCTTTACCTTTGAATACACTATGGAGATCTTTTTTCCAGGATTTACTGATGTTACCAAAGAGCTCAAATAAGGACTTACCATGAACATCCCTATTTGTAAAATCGAAATCAGTAATCCACTTATCTGAAGCATGGATTATTTTAAATTTTTTATCTACGAATACCGTTGAAACTGGTAATTGCTTTATAAGGTAATCATTAGATGGTGTTTGGGTCTCACGCAACATTATGCCGTAATTTCTTACTAAAGTAATACGATTTTCTATCATTTGTCAATGATTGTTGTGAACTCCTCCAAACTCGTTGTGTGACTTCAATTTTACATAGGGTACAGGTTAAAATAACACAAAAAGAAAGTAAATTCCTACTAAAATATAATATTTAGTAAAATTTTGAGCATAGGATAAAAAGCCCTTAGGCGAGCAAATAAGAGTGTTAATCGATAAAATTCATGATAATTTAACAGTATTGGGTACTAAAACACTATAATCCCCTCCATTTCTGATTACATCTCTTACAATTGATGAGCTAATAAAGGATTTACCGGAAGCGGTAAGTAGAAAAACTGTTTCAATATCTGAAAGCTTTCTATTTGTATGAGCAATGGCTTTTTCGAACTCAAAATCTCCCGGGTTACGAAGTCCGCGAAGAATATATGTTGCATTTACTTTCTTACAAAAATCTATAGTCAGGCCTTCATAAGTCATAATTTTGACTTTTGGCTCGTCTTTAAAAGCCTCTGAAATAAAAGTCATCCGTTCTTTTAGAGAGAACATATATTTTTTTTCAGCATTTATTCCGATAGCAATGATCAGTTCATCAAATAGACAAATTCCCCTTTCTATAATATCAGAATGGCCCAAAGTTATCGGATCAAAAGAACCTGGAAAAATAGCTCGCTTCATTGGGATTCTTATTTAGTATTTAAATGTACTCAATTTACTTCAATGCTTCATCTATGGCGCTTTCAAAAAGTTCAGGCAAACTAATACCTGCTATTTGTGCCTGCTGGGGAAGAATACTCTCTTCGGTTAAGCCGGGAGTTGTATTCATCTCTAACATGTGAGGTTCGTTCCCGATAAATATAAATTCGCTTCTGGAAAAACCTTTCATTTTTAAAACTTCATAAGCCTTTTTGGCCTGATATCTAATGTTTTCTTCCTGGGTTTTGGTTAAAAGGGCAGGGGTAATTTCATTTGACTTTCCCTCATATTTTGCTTCATAATCAAAAAAATCATTATCTGTTACAATTTCAGTTAAAGGCAATACCATAGTTTTGCCTTTAAAGGTTATAACGCCAACGGAAACTTCTTTACCGTTGAGAAAAGATTCAATAATAATCTCATCGTCCTCAAGAAATGCCTTGTCTATTGCTGCTTTTAAATCATTTTTTTTATAAACTTTCGAGATTCCAAAACTACTACCGGCTTTGTTTGCTTTTACAAAACAGGGCAGGCCAACCTTTTCAATAATGGCCTGATGATTAATGGTATCGCCCAAATTCAGATAGTAAGAATTTGCTGCTTTAATACCATAAGGTTTAAGTGTACTTAGCAAATCTCTTTTATTAAAGGTTAGGGCTGCCTGATAATGACCGCACGAAGTTTGAGGAATTTCTAAAAGGGCAAAATAGGCCTGCATTAATCCATCTTCCCCCGGTGAACCATGAATTGCATTAAATACGCAATCGAATGTGAGAATGCGATTCTGAATCTTTATTGAAAAATCGTGCTTGTTTACAATTGTTTCATTTTCTTCTTTATCCAGGTAAACCCATTTTTCTTTGGAAATTACAATACGATATGCATTAAATTTCTGCTTATCTAAATATTTAAAAACCACATTACCACTCTTTAATGAGATTTTATACTCACTGGAATAGCCCCCCATAATAATGGCAATATTCTTTTTCATGTCATGTTATATAAATAAACTCTTAACCAGTTTAGACAAATATCACGATTTTAACGTAAATAAAAAATGATAGGGTTTCCTATATTTGTGTCATATATAAAAAAAAGCGATGAAGAATTTTTGGAATTTTCTTAGAAGTAAAGTTTTTCTGTTCAATATAGGACTTGCTTTTTTAGTTATAGTTGTTTTATCCGTATTTGCCTTACAATGGTTAAAAAAATCAACCAAGCATGGAGAATTTGTTGAGGTCCCGGATTTATCAAAGTTATCTGTTATGGAAATGAGAGATGTTATAGAGGATGCGAATTTGCGATATGAAGTATTAGATTCAGCCAATTTTAATCCTGAATATCCCAGATTTTCTATAATTGAACAGGATCCTCCTGCAGGGAATGAGGTGAAAGAAAATAGAAAAATATATATTACGGTTAATCCTTCCGGTTATAAAAAAGTAACAGTACCAAATATTATTCAGGTTACTCAACGTAATGCAGGATCAATGCTCCGGGCTGTTGGATTAGATGTTGAACGTGTCACTTATATTGATGAGCTGGGAAAGGATATGGTATACTATATTAGGTTCAAGGGAAAGACTATCAATCCTGGAGACAAAATACCAAAAACTTCAAAAATTGAATTGGTATGCGGAAACGGAACAATAACTGGCCGGGCGCAAGTCAAAGCCGATTCAGAATAAGAAATGGCAATTGCGAACACTTCAGATCCTGAAGAAGATGAGCTTTATGAGCATTATAATTTCGTTGCTTCCAAAGGGCAGGAACCTTTGCGTGTAGATAAGTTTTTAATGAATTTTATTGAAAATGCAACTCGGAATAAAATTCAGTTAGCTGCCAAGAAAGGCCATATTTGGGTTAACGAATCTGTTGTAAAACAAAACTACAAAGTAAAAGCAGGGGATGAGGTTAAGGTGTTCTTCGAACACCCACCTTATGAGTTTTTGTTGTCTCCCGAAGACATCCCTTTGAATATTGTCTATGAAGATGAAAGCCTTCTGGTTGTAAACAAACCTGCCGGAATGGTAGTACATCCTGGGCATGGTAATTATTCTGGCACCTTAATTAATGCTTTATTACATCATATAAAAAACTTACCTGTAAACTCTGATGAAAGGCCAGGTCTGGTTCATCGTATCGACAAGGATACTTCCGGATTATTGGTAATTGCCAAAACTGAAATGGCTATGACTTATTTGGCGAAACAATTTTTTGATAAAACCAGCGAGAGAGAATATTTAGCGCTGGTTTGGGGTAATATAGATGCAGACGAAGGAACCATCGAAGGACATATTGACCGTAATCCAAAAAACCGACTTCAAATGCAAGTTTTTCCTGATGGTGATAAGGGAAAAGCTGCAATTACACATTATAAAGTTTTAGAACGCTTAGGATATGTAACTCTGGTGGCTTGCAAGCTGGAGACTGGAAGAACACATCAGATTCGGGTGCACATGAAATATATTGGGCATACGATTTTTAATGACGAACGTTATGGGGGTGATAAAATATTAAAGGGCACAACTTTTACCAAATACAAACAGTTTGTAGAAAATGCTTTTAAAATCCTGCCAAGACAGGCTTTGCATGCTAAGACTCTTGGATTTGTACATCCGGTAAGTGGTAAAATGATGCGTTTTAATAGTGAATTGCCCGATGATATGGCAAATTGCATTGAGAAGTGGAGGCATTATTCCCGGCATTCTCAATAGCAATAAATTTCGTTGATAGGGGTATTGATAAGTCTTTTCATTCTTATAAAGGAATTCACAAAAATCCTCTTTACTTTTATCTTAAAATTATTGAAATATGAAGATTCTGCTTTCTCCCGCCAAGTCGCTAGACTTTGAACGCCCTTTAACCACGGTAAAATATTCACAACCGAAGTTTCTTGAGCAGTCTGAAAAACTAATTAAGGTACTGGTAAAGAAAAACCCTAAGTCCCTATCTAAATTAATGAGTATTTCAAATGACCTTGCTGAATTAAACTGGGAACGCAACCAAAAGTTTTCACTGCCATTCACCCCGGAAAATGCCCGTCCTGCCATATATGCTTTCAATGGGGATGTTTATCAGGGATTAGATGCATATAGTATTTCTGAGAATAAATTGGAAAAGTTGCAGGGCACAGTTCGAATCCTTTCGGGTTTATATGGCGTTTTAAAGCCTCTTGATCTTATTCAGCCCTATCGTTTGGAAATGGGGACACAATTAAAAATTGGTCGAAAAAAGAATCTTTATGATTTCTGGAAACAAAGTGTGACCAACTTTTTAAACGATGAATTGGAAGAAGGAGAGCTTTTTATTAATCTTGCCAGTAATGAGTATTTTGGTGCAGTGGATGAAAAAAAATTAAAAACCAATGTAATTACTCCTGTATTTAAGGATTGGAAAAACGATAAACTCAAAGTAATTAGTTTCTTCGCTAAAAAAGCCCGTGGTTCCATGGTACGTTATATACTGGATACAGATTCAAAAACTCTTGAAGATATAAGAGGATTTAACCTGGACGAATATATCTACAGTAAAGAGCACACTTTAAAAGAAAATCAACCCGTTTTTGTTCGATAGAATAATTTTCTGAAGCTTGCGTTTATAATATGAAGTTCTATTAATAAACAACTTGCAATGAAAAATATTGGTTTTGTTCTACTCACATTTTTAGTATTTACATTAAGCTGTACAGACAGGGATGATAATGTAGATACAATTAATATCCGTATCAAGAATGATAGTAATATCAATTTTGATGAGGTACAGGTGGGTACCAATGAAGAATTGTATACAAATATAGCACCTGGCGATTATTCAAATTATTTGGTATATGAAATGGCTTATCAATACGCCTTTGTAGAAATCAAATCCGGGGAAGACATTTATGTACTTCAGCCTATTGATTTTGTAGGGGAAACGGAACTTCCCATTGGCTTTTACACCTATAAGCTGAATATAAATGAAGAAGGAGAAGTTAGTCTGCAGTTTGTTGTTGACTAGGCTTTGGCTTTAGCCTTTTTTTTCTTTACAACCACCACTTTTACCTTCGACTTTTTCGGTCTTAGAACTCCATATGATTTATTGGAAATCTTGCCTCTTTTGGTTTTAATATCCCCTTTACCCATAAGTGCTATATATTTCACTTAAAGTACAAAATTTAGTATTAAAAAGCAATCTGCCATTTTGCCTTTTTGCAAAATACTATCTTTATAACTTTGTGAGATTATTTAGAAATCAGCGATAATTAGTATTCAGATTGTTTTTACATACCCATCCTTATCCACCTTTTTTGTTTGATGCCGCCACAAAACTCATTGTGGGTACCCTGCCACCCCCGAGGTTTACGACAGGGGATTTGAGAAAAGGGGATGTCGATTTTTGTTATGGGAGCAGGGATGGTCAGTTATGGCCTATTTTGAATCAAATTTTTGGATTGAACTTAAAGTACGAAACAACCAATGAGGCTGTAAAACAACGTATGGATTTTTTAATAGAACAAAGAATTGGAATCTGCGATATTGTTGAAAGTGCAGAGCGAATTAAAGTAGATGCATCCGATTTGGGTATGAAGAATGTTACCCTTAGGAACATTATTGCCTATTTACATAACTACACAAATGTAGAATGGTTATTGTTTACCGGAGGAAATAGCAAAAACGGGCCAGAATATTTTTTTAGAAAACATATTAAGGAGCATGGTTTAAAATTAGAGCCAATTTCTGAAGGGATTCCGCGGGTACATAAGTTTACACTTTCTGGTAATTTAAAAAGGACTATCAGAACGGTATCCTTAACAGCACCTTCCGGTTCTGCTAATAGGGCCGTGGGCAGTTTTGAGTCTTTTAAAAGGGAAAAAATAGAGAATCCACAGTATACGACATTGCAATTTAGAGTAGATCAATACCTTCCTTTTTTTAAACACTAAAATTGTACTGTTTAGAAATGTTGAATAATCTTAGTAGGTTAGAAAAAAAATATTCTATAATGGCATTGTTTTAAATCTGTAATGATTGTTTTTTATATTGGGATTTATATTGAGAAATATGTTGGTTTTTTTATGAAGACAAATTATTTTGTGATTTGCCACTTTTCTGGCTAAAGATTATATTATAATGCGGATATTTAGAGATTTAAGCCAATATTTAGGGCCGACAATTAAGAGGATTCAATTGAATAGTTAAGAAAATTTATGCATAAGACGGAAAGATTAGAGGAATTTAAAAAATTGGTTAAAAATAAGTTCTACGTTTATAACAGCTTGTTTTTAAATTTGCCCTATCAGGGGATCGAAAATGTGGGGATGCTCATTCCCCTTTTGTTTGATCAATGTGAAAAAGGACTGAAATCTGGCAAAAATCCACAACAAATTTTGGATTTATTTTTCCAGAACTACGCAAATATAGATACCGAGCAGGCAAGAATTGATTTTATGTTCAGTGTCATTCAATATGTTGAAAGACAAGTGGTATTGTATGATAGTGTGGAAGATGCCGCATTTCCGAAGTTACATGAACATTCAAGCTCTTTATCCATAAAAGATTACTTTCAGTTAGTAGATAAAAATAAGAGCTGGGAAAAGATTGCAAAGAAATTATCAACCTTTAGTGCGCGTATTGTTTTAACGGCTCATCCGACTCAGTTCTATACCCCGGCTGTACTTGATATCATTGAAGAATTAAAATCGTTAATTCTTGAAGATAAGATTAATGATATTGATGTTGTTCTTCAACAGTTGGGGCTCACTTCGTTAATAAATACAAAGAAGCCTACACCATTAGATGAAGCAAAAAACATTATTTACATTCTCAGAAATGTATACTATGCTGCTGTCGGGGATTTATTCACATATATTAAAAGCAATATAGAGAATGATGATTTTGATAATTACAATATTATTAAACTGGGATTTTGGCCTGGTGGCGACAGAGACGGGAATCCATTTGTAACGGCAGATATTACCAAGGATGTGGCAGATGAACTCCGTATTAACCTAATGAAATGTTACTATAACGACCTCAAAATTCTTCGTAAAAAACTTACTTTTAAAGACCTGCTCCTTGACCTGAATAATTTAAGGGACAGACTTTACGTAGCTATGTTCGACACCAATAGAGTAGTAAGCTATGATGATATTATCGGACCATTGCTTACTGTAAGAGAAATTTTGATAGATAAGTACAATTCGCTTTACCTGAAACAACTGGATGATCTTATTGACAAGGTAAAAATATTTAAGACACATTTTGCTACGCTGGATATTCGTCAGGACCACAGTAAACACAGACTGGTAGTTGAAACGGTTCTTAAGACCAATAATTACATTAAGGAAAGCCTTGACGAACTTGCCGAAGATGAATTAACAAATTTACTTCTCAACGAAAAGTTGAAATTGGACTCTAAGGATTTCAATGATGAAATTGTAAAAGATACTATTGCAAATATCTCCCACTTAAGGGATATTCAGAATAAAAACGGGGAAGAAGGTTGTAACCGATATATTATTAGTAATTCTGAGGACATCTATTCAGTTCTTTTTGTTTATGGCCTATTCAGATGGTGCGGTTGGGAGAAGGATAAAATTACTTTTGATATCGTTCCGCTTTTTGAAACAATGAACGGAATGGATACTGCCGAGGCCACGATGCAATACTTATTTGATTTACCCGACTACCGTTCGCATCTCGAACAACGCGGTAGTAAACAGACCATGATGCTCGGATTCTCCGATGGAACGAAAGATGGGGGTTATTTAAAGGCTAACTGGTCTATTTTAAAAACCAAGGAAGTTTTGTCAAAAGTTTGTTCAAAGAACGGAATTGATGCAATATTCTTTGACGGCAGAGGTGGGCCACCTGCACGCGGAGGTGGAAAAACGCATCGCTTTTATGCTGCACAAACTAAGGATATAGCTAATAATGAAATACAATTAACCATTCAGGGGCAGACCATAACAAGCACGTATGGCACAAAGGAACAGTTTATGCATAATTCTGAACAGTTGTTAACGGCTGGATTATCTAATAACCTCTTTGGCAAAGAAAATGTGATCTCCAGGGAATCACGAAAGTTGATGGAAGAACTCTCAGATCTTAGTTTTGAGAAATACGATGCCCTTAAGCAACATGAAATGTTTATTTCCTATCTCGAAAACAGGAGTACGTTAAAATATTATACCAAGGCTAATATTGGCAGCAGACCCGGAAAGAGGGGTAAAAAGGCAAAATTAGAACTTGCAGATCTAAGAGCAATATCTTTTGTGGGTTCATGGAGCCAACTAAAACAAAATGTGCCCGGTTATTTTGGTATAGGTACGGCTATTAAAAAACTGAAAGATGAGGGAAGGCTGAGAGAATTAAAAAAGCTATACAAGGAAGTTCCTTTCTTTGAAACATTAATGCGCAACAGTATGATGTCTTTAACTAAGTGTTATTTTGAGCTCACAAGTTATATGAAGGATGATAAGGAATATGGTGATTTCTGGAATATCCTGCATGATGAATTTCAGTTGTCAAAACAAATGTTATTGCTCATAAGCAATTCCGAAATGCTTATGGAAAATGAAGCTGTTTCAAGAGAATCTATTAAGATCAGGGAAAATATTGTACTTCCGTTATTGGTCATTCAACAATATGCCCTGCATCAAATCAGCGAGAATTCGAAATATAAAGCGCTTTATGAAAAAATAGTCACCCGTTCATTATATGGAAATATTAATGCAAGTAGAAATTCTGCATAGTCATTATTGAGACTGGTTTTAGTAAAAGTCAGAGCACTTTGAAGATTATTAACTGGTAAAGGCTATTAATCTCTTTATTCCATTTTAGTGCTCATAATTGCGTAGAATACCTGAATTCCATAAGCAATCTGACCGATTTTTAAATTTTCGTTAGGGCTGTGTTGATTGTTGTCCGGATTCACAAGAGGAACAAGAAAAGCCGGAATCTTAAGTTCGTTAATAAAAGGTGCAATAGGAACAGTACCGCCCATGATCCTAATTTGTACTACATCCTCTGAGAATGTCTTTTTAAATGTACCCACCAGGAAATTACCGAAAGGGTTGTCCAAATCTGTTCTGAATGCATCTGTGACCGAGCCCTCTGTAATAGTGATGATTTTCTCGTGCTTCATTCTTTGGTTCATATCCGGCACCTCAGTCATCACAATATACCCTTGATTTTCGATGTGTTTCTTTACCAGGTTTTTCAAACGATCTCCATCAGATTCCGGTACAAGGCGAATGTCTATTTCAGCAGTAGCGCTGGCAGGGACAATAGTCCGTGCTTTTTCGCCAACCCATCCTGAAGATAACCCCCGAATATTCAATGAAGGATATTGCATGGATTCCTGATAAAAAGCGCCCACCTTTTCGGGCTGTTTGATAGCAAGATGGGTGTTTATGGTTTTGGCAACATCCGGTACACTTTGGAGTATATTCATTGTTGATTCATCAATACTAATTCCGTCATAGTAGCCATCAATTAGTACTCTTCCATCTGGATCTTTCATACTGGCTAATACCTGGGCTAATTGAAACCCGGGATTTGGAGCATAATTACCATAATGACCACTGTGCTGAGGCATTATTGGACCGTAGGTAGTTAGTGTTAATGTTGTTATGCCTCTGGTGCCATAAGCAATTGTTGGTTTGCCCGAAGAATGGACAGGACCATCTGAAATGACCAGATAATCTGCTTCTAACAACTCTCGATATTCCTTTACCGCTTTTGGCAGAGGCGCACTACTTTTCTCTTCTTCCCCATCTAATATTACTTTAATATTAAACGGAATATTTACATTGTTTTTTTTCAAAAGATCTATGGTGTTCAGGAACATTACAATTGGGCCTTTATCGTCTGAAGTGGAACGACCAAATAGGCGCCAATCATAATTCACATCCTCCTTTAAATCATCAAATGAAAGCGTTTTCCATTCATCATTATCCTTTGTTTTAAGAACTACTTTGTAGGGATCTGGTTGATCCCACTTGGAAGGATCCACGGACTGTCCGTCGAAATGCATATAAAAGAGAATGGTTGGTTTGGTATCTTCCATGGGGAGGGCTGCAAAAAAAAGGGACTCTCCTTCAGTGGGGAGTACGGATGAATTAAATCCTCTTTCATTAAATTTTTTGGTGAGCCATGACAGATTTCTGTTGATATCTGAATGATCTAAGGCATCGTTTGGGATTGCTACAAATTCTCGAAGTTCATCAATAGTATGCCTTACTTGTGATTTTAATTCAAGGTCTTGCGCGTTGTTACTCCAAAAAATGAGAAGAAACAATGGGGCTATTAATTTTTTCATATAGTCATTTGAATTGATAAAAGATTTAAAAATAGGGATTTCTACGTGTTGAGCAAGTGCTTAAGCTTTAAAATAATCAAGCGAGATAAAAGTATAAAAGGAAACCCATGTAAAACAAGATCAAACCAATCTATAGGTTTCATTCCAACACCTCCTCCAAAAACCCATTTTAATTTACCCCATAAATGGGGCTCAGGAAAAAAAGGAGCCATTCCCAGGGTCAGACATAACAGGATTACAATTTTCCAATTGTTAATTATACTCATGGTTTCGGGTTAAGGTGTTTAATAAATTCTGAAATCCCGGTAATACCTTGCTGTGAAAGCATTTTAATAAAGGCAGAACCAATTATTGCGCCCTTGGCAGTCCTTGTAGCTTGTTCAAATGTTCGGGCATTACTAATACCAAAACCTACAATTTGAGGATTTTTAAGATTCATCCGGGCAATTCGCTCAAAATAAGCTTCTTGTTCTTCTCCCAATCCTTGCTTAGCCCCAGTAGTACTGGCAGAGCTTACCATATAAATAAATCCTTCTGAAGCATCGTCTATTTGCCTAATACGTGTATCACTGGTTTGTGGAGTAATTAAAAAAATATTGATTAAGTTATATTTTTTAAAGATAGTATCATATTCTAACTTGTATACGTCCAGAGGTAAATCTGGAAGGATAAGACCATCAACACCTATTTCCTGGCATTTTTTGCAGAAATTCTCTACTCCGTACTGCAAAACAGGATTAAAATATCCCATGATGATCAGAGGAATTGAAACTGTTTTTCTTATTTCTTTCAATTGATTAAACAGTAAATCTGTTCCCATGCCATTTTTTAAGGCTATTGTAGAACTTTCCTGAATGGTAGGCCCATCTGCCAACGGATCACTGAATGGTAAGCCTATTTCGATCATATCAACACCGCTTTTTTCCAAATCCTGAATAATAGAAACCGTATCATTCAGACAGGGATAACCGGCAGAGAAGTAAATAGAAAGCACCTTTTTGTCTTCTCCCAACTTTTTTTGTATTCTGTTCTTCATTTTATGGAAACCAATTATAATTTGAAATAATCTATATAGGTCTGTAAGTCTTTATCACCTCTGCCAGAAAGGTTTATAACAACAATATCGTCTGGCTCAAACTTTCTGTGGTCAAATATGGCGAAAGCATGTGATGTTTCTATAGCTGGGATAATGCCTTCTAATTGAGATACCATTAATCCTGCTGTCATAGCCTCGTCATCGGTAATAGAAATAAATTCACCTCTTCCGGAAGTGTACAAATGGGCGTGCATAGGACCTACTCCCGGGTAATCCAGACCTGCGGAAATAGAATACGGTTCAGTTATCTGACCATCTTGAGTTTGCATAAGTAGTGTTTTACTACCGTGAATAATTCCAACCTTTCCAAGAGCAGAAGTTGCTGCACTTTTTCCGGAATGAACTCCTTTGCCGGCAGCTTCCACAGCAATGATCCCAACATCTTTATTATCCAGATAATGATAATAAGTACCAGCGGCGTTGCTTCCGCCACCCACACAGGCCACAACATAATCGGGGTTCGGAGTACCTTCTTTATCTAGCAACTGAGACTGTATTTCCTCTGAAATTACTGATTGAAATCTGGCTACCATATCGGGATAGGGATGAGGGCCAACAACGGAACCTATAATATAATGGGTGTTTACCGGATTATTTATCCAGTCGCGTATAGCCTCATTCGTAGCATCCTTGAGCGTCCTGCTACCCGATAGGGCGGGCCTTACTTCTGCTCCTAACATTTTCATTCTAGCCACATTAGGTGCTTGACGTGCAATATCTATTTCGCCCATATAAACCACACACTCAATTCCCATAAGTGCACAAACTGTTGCAGTAGCCACTCCATGTTGTCCGGCACCTGTTTCTGCTATGATTCGTGACTTACCCAAACTTTTAGCCATTAAAATTTGCCCAATGGTATTATTGACTTTATGAGCACCTGTATGGCATAAATCTTCCCTTTTCAGATAAATTTTTGTTTTATATTTATTCGAAAGGCGATTAGCAAAATATAATGGTGTCGGCCTTCCAGCATAGTCTTTTAACAAGGTTTGGAATTCTTTAATAAATGAAGGTTCTTCCATAATCTGAAGGTAGTTCTGCCTGAGTTCTTCAGTATTAGGGTATAGCATTTCTGGTATAAATGCCCCTCCAAACTGTCCGTAATAGCCTTTTTCATCAGCATGATAAGTCATATTCTAGTATTTTTTATGAGTTGGTTTCAAACAACCGATTCTTAAATTTCTTTAATTTATCTATATCCTTCAGACCGGGAGATATTTCAAATCTACTATTGATATCAATTGCATGGCAATATTTAGATTCTTCTTTTTGCAGAAACTCTAAAACATTGTCAAGTTCCTCAAGGCCTATTCCGCCACTAAGGAAATAGGGTTTTTTTGATGGATACCCCTTTAGGACTTCCCAATTAAATTGATATCCATTGCCGCCGGGTAACTTACCCTTGGTGTCAAATAAAAAGAAATTCGATGAAGACTCATATGGGCTAAGTCGTGAGAAATCAAAGATGTCTTTTATGCTAAATACCTTTATAATCTGAACGTTACTGTTTTGATTTTTAAATTTCTTTTTTAGATTCTCACAGAATTCAGGAGATTCATTTCCATGCAATTGTATGGCATTTAAGCCATATGTATTTGTGCGATTTATAATTTCATCCAAATTGGCATCAACAAAAACTCCAACTTTTCTAATCGTCTTATGTAATTTAGGAATAGGCCCATCAAAAAAACGTTTGGAAGGCCTCCAGAATATAAACCCGAGATAATCTGGATGTAACTGGGCCACTGCCTCAATATTATGACTCATTCCGCAAATTTTCAGTTTCATTTTGCCATTTGTTTTATAAATTGCCTGGCGCTCTCACCGGGGTTAGTAGTTTTCATAAAGTTTTCTCCTACCAGGAAACCCTTATATCCAAATTCTCTTAGTGTATTAATAGCAGAAACAGAGCTAATACCACTTTCGGAGACCTTTACAAATTCATCAGGTATCTGGTGAGACAGTGCAGTGCTGGTTTCTAAGTTTACTTCAAATGTTTTTAGGTTACGATTATTTACGCCCAACATATCCAGACTAGGCATTATTGATTTAACCAACTCTTCTTCATTATGAACTTCCAGCAAAACATCCAAACCTAAACTTTTTGCTAATTCTGATAAAACCTTTATTTGTTTTCTTGTCAAAATAGCGGCAATAAGTAAAACAGTGTCAGCCCCGAAAGCACGGCCTTCTATTATCTGGTATTCGTCTATGATAAATTCCTTTCTTAACAATGGAAAATCAACAGCGGCTCTGGCTATTAATAAATCATCAAGAGACCCTCCAAAATATTTGGTGTCTGTTAAAACGGACATACCACAAGCACCTGCATTCATGTATCCTGTAGCAATGTCCTGAACACTAGAATTTTGATTGATCACAGATTTTGAAGGAGATCTTCTTTTGTGCTCTGCAATAACGCCCGTTTTACTTTTCCGCAATGCATTAGCCAGGGATACAGGCTCCCTTTGGAAGAGCAATGAAGCCTCTAATTGCTTAAGAGGGATTACAGTTTTTTTTAGGAGTAATTCCCTTTTCTTATCAACTACTATTTTTTCCAATATATCCATCACACACTTAATTGCTGTAATTTTCTTAGGGCATTTAGGCCATTTCTGTTTAGGAGAGATTCTTTCGCTTTTTCAAAACCTTGTTTAGGACTAATATTCAGAACTGTGGCGATAGCAACTCCCGCATTGGCGCAGACAACATTGTTTTGAGCTTCCGTGCCTTTACCCTGTAATATATTCATGAATATTTGGGCAGATTTATCAATGCTTTCGCCTCCTGCTATTTCATTTTCCTTTACAATTTCCACTCCAAAATCTGAAGGATTCAAAATAGCCTCGGTATTATTTGAAATAGTTTTAGTACTCCCCGTCAATGAAATCTCATCATATCCATCAAGGGAGTGAAGAACTGTGTATTTTTTATCGGTATTCTGATAGAGATACCCATACATTCGTGCTAATTCTAAATTAAAAACACCAACTATTTGATTTTTTGGAAAGGCAGGATTTACCATTGGTCCAAGCATGTTAAAAAAAGTTTTTACACCAAGTTCGCGTCGAATAGGCGCCACATTTTTCATAGCGGGATGAAACAAAGGGGCATGTAGTACACATATACCAGCTTCGTCTATCGACTTTCTCAGAAAGTCGGGATCATTGCTAAATTTAACACCTAAAAATTCCATTACATTGCTACTCCCACAGGTAGAAGATACCCCATAATTACCATGTTTAGTTACCTTAATACCAGCTCCTGCCGTAACAAAGGATGCCAGCGTAGAAATATTAAAAGTATCCTTGCCATCACCTCCTGTTCCGCAAAGATCAATCGGATTGTATTCAGATAGATCAATAGACAAGCATAGTTCTAACAATGCATCTCGAAATCCTTCTAATTCTTCAATTGTAATACTGCGCATCATGTAAACCGTAAGAAATGCAGCGATTTGGTTATTGTTATATGCCCCTTTGGCAATATTAACCAATACCTGTTTTGCATCTTCCTTGGAGAGGATGTCATGATTGATCAATTTATTTAGAATCGTTTTCATTTGTTTTAAATTTAATAGGGAATCACAAATAATTTAATTAACCATAAGCCAATTTTCAAGAATTTTCTTGCCTTGCGGAGTGAGCACAGATTCCGGATGAAATTGAACAGCACAAACATCATAAGTTTTGTGTCTTAATGACATCAGCTGGCCATTCTCATCAAATGAAGTAGCTTCAAGTACATCCGGAAGTTGAGGATCAACAACCCACGAATGATATCTGCCTACTACAATTTCCCTGGGTAAGCCTTCAAATAAAGGCTCCTCATCTTCGAGGATTATTTTTGTAGCGATCCCATGATAAACTTCGTCTAAATTTATCAACTTACCGCCGAAAACTTCCCCAATTGCCTGCTGGCCAAGGCAAACTCCAAATATACTTTTTGTTGGTGCATATTTGGCAATTATTTCTTTAAGTAGTCCAGCTTCATCAGGGATTCCAGGACCCGGCGAAAGTACTATTTTCCCAAAATCATCAACTTCCTCCAATTTTAGCTGGTCATTTCGTTTAACCACTACTTCGCAGCCCAAATCCTCCAGATAATGTACCAGGTTATAAGTAAAGCTATCGTAATTATCTATTACCAGTATTTTATTCATGACTAATTTATTGTCCTTTTTCAGATAGTTTCTGCAATTTCCAGGGCCTTATTAAGAGCTCCTAATTTATTGTAAGTTTCCTCCAGCTCTTTTTCCGGTTCTGAGGCAGCCACTAAACCTGCTCCTGCCTGGTAATGAAGTTGGTGATTCTTACTTAAGAAGGTCCGGATCATAATGGCGTGATTAAAATCTCCGTCAAAATCCATAAACCCGATGGCCCCACCGTAATAATCTCTGTTGGTAGTCTCATACTTTTCAATGAGTTGCATAGCCATATGTTTGGGTGCCCCACTAAGGGTACCTGCCGGAAAAGTGTCGGCTACAACTTTCATAGTTGGTGTTTCTTTTTTCTTTTGCCCCGTAACTTTTGAAACAAGATGAATAACATGAGAAAAGAACTGAACTTCCCTATAGTTTTCAACATTTACCATATTCCCGTGCCGGCTTAGATCGTTGCGCGCCAGGTCTACAAGCATGACATGCTCGCTATTTTCCTTTACATCTTCTGTTAATTTTTTAGCTAATAAAGCATCTTCTTCATCATTACCGGTTCTTTTGAAAGTCCCCGCAATTGGATGTATTTCAGCCTTCCCGTCTTTAACAATTA
>NZ_JBATGR010000528.1:0-5533 GCF_049665975.1 Eudoraea sp. | reverse complement strand
TCTTTATACGGAAAATGGAATACTCTTGCTTTATAATGGCAAAAATCTAAGTGGAGAAGGCGCAAGCAAAAAAGTAGCTGAGGGCACCTATTGTGGAGGTCAGGTATTGTTTGATGCTGAAGACCCTTCCCGATTTATCAAAAGACTTGAGGTGCCATTTATATGTCCAAGCCTTCCACATGAAACCAGTGGGCAGTACAAAGCGGGGACTACTTTTATTGAAGGTTTGGTCTTTTATAAAAACAAATGGTTCCTATATTATGGAACAGCTGACAGCATGGTAGGATTGGCCGTGAAAACGGAATAAAATGAGATTAAATATAAGTTTGCTGCTACTCCTATTACTCCTTGGGTGTGATAGCAAAAAGGAAGATACAACAATAGTTAAACAGCCAAACATTGTTTTAATCATGGCTGATGACCAGGGATGGGGAGACTTGAGTATACATGGCAATAACAACCTCAATACCCCAAATATTGATGCACTTGCACAAAATGGTGTTTCTTTTCAAAATTTCTATGTTCAGCCTGTTTGTTCTCCAACGAGAGCCGAGATGCTATGCGGAAGGCAATTTCAACGGCTTGGCGTTTATGCTACTTCTGCCGGTGGTGAAAGGCTGAATCTGAACGAAACGACACTTGCTGAGGTATTTAAAATGGCAGGTTACCAAACAGCAGCCTATGGCAAATGGCACAACGGCATGCAACCCCCTTATCATCCTAATACCCGGGGGTTTGATGATTTTTATGGCTTTGCTTCCGGGCATTGGGGTAATTATTTTGATCCGCTCATAGAACATAACGGCAATCTGGTAAAAGGAAAAGGGTTTTTAGTAGATGATCTCACTAACAGAGCCATGGAATTTATCACTAAGAATAAGAAAAAACCCTTTTTACTCTATTTACCCTATAATACACCTCATAGCCCAATGCAGGTTCCGGACAAGTATTGGAATAAATTTATGGATAAGGAATTAACTAAAAAACACCGGGATACTGCTATAGAGGACCCCAATTTTACAAGAGCCGCACTTGCCATGGTGGAGAATATTGATGATAATGTTGGCAGGATAATAAATAAATTGAAAGAATTGAATTTAGAGGAAAACACCATTATCGTATACCTTTCAGACAATGGCCCCAACGGATGGCGGTGGAATGGCGGAATGCGCGGAAAAAAAGGTTCAATTGACGAAGGAGGTGTACGTAGCCCCTTGTTTATCAGTTGGAAAAATACCATACCGGCTTCTAAAAACATAACTCAGATAGCAAGCGCCATTGATATCCTGCCTACTTTGGCCGGTTTAGCCGGTATTGAGACAAAAACACAAAAACCCCTGGATGGGCTTAATATGGAACCTCTAATTTTTGAAGAAAATCCTTCCTGGGAATCCCGGCTTATATACAATCACTGGAATGACAAAACCAGTGTTAGATCACAGGAATTTCGATTGGATGATGAAAACCGACTTTATCATATTCCTTCAGACCTTGGCCAAACAAAGGATGTATCAAAAAATTATCCTGAAGTTTATACTTCTCTATTAAATGCAAAAGAGAGTTGGCTACTGGAAGTGCCAAAACGTTCGGCTTACAACAGGCCATTTACCGTAGGACACCCAGACATTAAGACCACACAACTGCCAGCTCGGGATGGAATAACACATGGCGGGATTAAACGCAGTAATCAATATCCAAATTGTTCCTTTTTTACAAACTGGAGAAGTCTCGAAGATTCAATTAGCTGGGATGCAGAGGTTTTGTCAGATGGCGATTATGAGGTTATTCTGTATTACAGCTGCCCTGAGAAAAATGTAGGATCTACGCTACTGCTTGAATTCGATTCCAACAAGCTTAGTAAAAAAATTACTGAGGCTCATGATCCACCACTACTGGGAATGGAAAATGACAGAATTCCAAGAATTGAATCCTACATAAAAGATTTTAAACCCGTTTCCATGGGAATAATGACCTTAAAAAAAGGCAAAGGGCAACTTACCCTTCGGGCATCGGAAGTAACTGGTGAAGAGGTTATAGATTTTAGATTACTGCTTTTTAATAAATTGAATTAAAAGTTATTCTATACTATAAATCAAATCATCACTGTCTGTATAACCAATCCTGACAGCCTTCGCAATAAATGAAACATTCTTATGCAAAGGCCCGGAAAAAATATGCCAGCTAACATCTCCGGGCTTTTTCCAAATAATAGTAGCGTCAGATTCATCTGAAATCAGATTAATATTATCCCCTTTTTCAACCATTTGAAGTGGTTTTAATTTAGGTTGTTCCCCATTTGATAACCACATTGCTATCAAATCTTTTTCAGGAGTTCTGCCCAGGTCATTGGTTTCTTTGATCCAGGAATTTAAAACCGTTCTCAAATGAACCAAAGTATCCTGCCATTGTATTTGGCTTGAAAGATTTACTAATTCAAAGGGATCATTTTCTATATCATATAATTCTTCCTCTGGCTTAGGTTTTCTGAACCATAAGGAAGGAAGAGAGTCTAATTCTCCGGAGGCCTGCAAAGACATCATATTTTGCATCATAGGCATTTGTTCCCGGTATTTAACCGCCATTGCATTTGATATATTGGTGTTGTAATTCCTTATATACTTAAATCTCTTAGTTCGAACGGCACGTAATTTATCATACATTTCGTCGAACCTGTCTGAAGAGGCGAAAACATATTTGCTTGCCCTACTGTCTTTATAAACTCCAAATCGTGCCTTGCCTTGCATAACCTTCGGAGGACTTATGCCAGCCCAGGAAAGAAGCGTTGGGGCAAAATCTATAAAACTTATAAGTTGGTCATCGTAATTACTCTTTTTTAAATTATCCTGAAATTTAATAACCAATGGCAGCTTTATACCCGTATCATATAAAGCTCGTTTATATCTTGGGAAGGGGCCACCATGATCTCCATAAAAGAAAATTATACTGTTTTCGTATAGGCCGTCTTCCTTTAATTGATTAATAATTACACCCAATTGTTCATCCAAACGTTTTAAGTTGGAATAATTAACCGCCAGATCATGACGAATAACATCGTTATCCGGAAAATACGGTGGAACGGTTATGGAATCTGCTGAGACGTATAATTCTTCTTCACCATGTTTCCAGATGCCTGATTCATGACAAACATTAAAATTAAAAACGGAAAAAAAAGGAGCGTCTTTTGGCCGGTTCCTCCAATGCGCACTCGTACTACTTTCATCCCAAGCAGATTCCGGTGCCCTAAAATTGTAATCCTCTTTGGCGTTATTAGTGCAGTAATAACCTTCCTTACGCAAGTACTCTGTAAACATTTTTACTCCGTCCGGAACTATTGGCGAATAACTGGGAATACCTATCTCTGGCTGATTCTCCGTTGTATAGGCGTTATAAGTGCGCATGTTATGGGTGCCTAAAGTGGTTGGGTACATCCCGGTAATAATTGAACTTCTGGTAGGGGCACAAACTGGTACAGGCGTATAGGCATTGGTAAAAACTACACCGTCTAAAGATAGCGACTCAATATTTGGCAGAGAGATTGTACTATCACCGTACATCGGAAAAAAATCGGGCGATTGATCCTCCGCCACCAACCAGATAATGTTTGGCCTAATTTGGGCCTCACTTTGTATTTCATTATTCTTACATCCAGTTCCAAATGCAAAGAACAAAAAACACAAGTAAAATGATCTAATAATTATTCTCAAAGGCTTTCAAGAAATTTAAGACTATTAGGGACTTGCTCTACAACCCTGGAGCACTCATCTTCAATAAACATATATTCAACAATACCAAGTTCTTTGGCACGTTTAACCACACCAGCAATATCTACTTGTCCCGTTCCCAATACTACGTTAGTCTCAACATCTTCATGCCCTGTATCGTTACCTTTTACCCCATGCTCCATATCCTTAAGATGTAGTAATACAACTTTATCAGGATAGCTATTCAAAAGCGCAAGAGGATCTCCCCCGCCATGATGCACCCAATACACATCCATTTCAAAAGCAAAATGAGCTGCATTTTTTGCCATATAATCAAATAGAGTGCCATCCTCATACGGCCTGAATTCATAACCATGAGCATGATAGGCCAGCGTAATCCCTTCTTCTTTTAATCGTTTCCCTGCTTTATTAAAAACCGTAGTTGCCTCCTTTGTTTTGGCAATATCAAAGGTATTTCCATCATGTGGAATCCATGCGCACATTACATATTTAGCACCAAATGTTTTAGCGTTTTGAACGACTTTCTCTATATCATTCTGCAGGTCCTCATAGCCTGCTCCCACGCTAACCATTTCCAGGCTATTATCCTTAAGCATTTTTTTGTATTCTTCCATTGGAAGTCCATAACTGCCACCCCCTTCTATTTTCGTAATACCCCAGTCATTAATTAGTTTAAGGGTTCCCTGAACATCAGTTTTAAACTGATTTCTCAGGCTGTACAATTGTAAACCTACTTCCTGGGCACTAATTTGATAAGTGCCAAACAGACAGCACAAAAATGCCACTCCCAGAATTGAAATATTATTTTTTTTCTTCATGTCATTAAATTTTATTTACGTCAATAAATTTCCTTCATCATCCCATTCAGCAATTACGCCTCGCTTACTTTGATCCACACATTTAGCCAGCCATTCTTCGTCATAAGCTAAACCGTGTTGTTCAAGAACATCTTCCGGCACACCATCCCAAACATTTGGCATATTCCCTTTATATCCCAGCTCTTCAATGCCAATTTTAGAGGTATAGTATCCGGTGAGTGTAAGATTCCGCATTAAAGAGAAAAATTGTATTTCCAGAGGTTGCTCATCCATGGGTATCTCGGAGTCATAAAACGCAATTGAATCCAGAATTTGTTTTTGTTGATCTACAGAAGCCGACTTAAATTCTGCGCCAAATTCAGTATTACTTTTATGATCGAGCCACATTAGGCCTCCACGTAGATCTGTCTGTAATTTGGGAACGTCTTTAGCCATAAATTCAATAAAATCAGGTACCCCCGCGTCTGTAGCTCCTCCAAATTTATCATTCGGAGGCATTATAAGATTACTCAGAATAGCAATAGTACCTAATTCGTGCTCATTAAAAAACTGTTCAGAATTTAATTTCTCAATTAGTTCCTTCTCTTCCGGAGTCCTCCCAAAGTGATTTTCATCTGATTTAAGTGCCGCTATTTCCTCAGTACTTGCCGATTCGGGCTTACAACCATGAACAACCAGCCCGCCTGCAACGGTTCCAAGTAAGATTGATTTAATACTCTTCCTTCTATCCATTTTTTAGATATTTTGCTGTTTTAATTGTTCTACAATATAGTCCGATGCTCGCCATGACAAGGCCAGGATGGTCCAGGTACAATTTTTATCTCCCTGCGAAACAAAAGGGCCAGCATCAGTTATAAAAACATTATTTACATCGTGCAGCTGTTGAAATTTATTTACCACCGCCTTTTTTGGGTCATCACCCATTCTGGTGGTTCCTACTTCATGAATAATTCTACCAGGAGCTAAAAGGCCATAGTCTTCTTCTTTTGAAGG
>NZ_JBATGR010000527.1:0-4311 GCF_049665975.1 Eudoraea sp. | reverse complement strand
AGTTAAAGGCACCTTACACTGGGTCTCTATTAAGCATGCCTTACCAGTTGAAGTAAGATTGTACGATAGGCTTTTTACAGATGAAACACCAGATGGGCACAAGGATAAGGATTTTCTTGAATTCATTAACCCAAATTCGTTGGAGGTTATTACCGGTTATGTAGAACCTAGTCTTAAAGAAGCAAGTATTAACGATCGTTTTCAATTTCAACGATTAGGATATTTTAATGTAGATGAAGATTCGACCCCGGATAAAATGGTATTTAACAGAACGGTAACTCTTCGTGATACCTGGGCCAAAAAAGAGCAAAAAGCCTAAAATAGAGAATACTTATCTTTATAAATATTACGATTGGTATTATTTATATAGATCGATTAAAATTAAGCTTGTTTTACAGCTTCTCACCTTTACGATATACCTATATAAGATTATGTAGTTAAATAGGCCTATATAAGTCTTCTATAGCGGTTTACCCTTGATTTGGATGCAAAATCGATATACTTCAAAAAAAAATTGATTTTATAATAAAACTCCTGCCAGAAATCTTCCGGACAGGAGTTATGAAAAAGTGTTATAAATTATGCTTATTTGTTAGGTTTTTGTTTTTTCATAGATTCACCTATCATATTACTTGCAGTAAATGAAGCTACCATATCATTCAACATATTACTTCCTGCCTGTGGGGAATTTGGAAGTAATATAAGATTAGTATTGGTTTCTTCACCAATAGATTGAAGTGTATCATAATGCTGGGTTACAACAATTAGAGCTGAGGCTTCCTGTGAATTTATCCCCACTTTATTTAATACTTCAACAGATTCTTCAAGACCTCTTGCAATTTCGCGTCTTTGATCTGCAATACCCATGCCCTGTAAACGCTTACTTTCAGCTTCGGCCTTGGCCTTTTCAACTATCAGTATTCGAGCTGCATCTCCTTCAAACTGTGCAGCTATCTTTTCACGCTCAGAAGCATTAATTCTGTTCATAGCCTCTTTTACCTGGGCATCCGGGTCAATATCGGTCACCAGAGTTTTTATAATATCGTATCCATAGTCCAACATGGCTTCCTGTAATTCAAATTTTACGGCTATAGCAATATCATCTTTCTTTACAAAGACATCGTCTAATTTCATTTTAGGAACCTCTGCCCTAACCACATCAAAGACATAAGAAGTAATTTGATCGTGAGGATATTCTAACTTATAGAAGGCCTCGTAAACTTTTTCTTTAAGAACCACATATTGTACTGAAATTTTCAGCTTTACAAACACATCGTCCAAAGTCTTGGTTTCAACAATTACATCTAATTGCTGTATTTTAAGGCCCAGGCGAGCCGCGATACGATCTATCAACGGAATTTTCATCTGTAATCCTGAATTTCTGATGCTGTGAAACCTTCCAAACCGCTCAACAATCACAGCAATTTGTTGTTTAACAATGAAAAATGAGGCCATAAGAATAAAAAGCCCTATAAAAACAATTGGTATAAGAAGTAAGTTGCCCATATTATATAAATTAAGTTAGTGAGTACAATTTGTGAAATAGAAATGTATAAGATATGTCGGAATTATAACCAATTTGTTACAATTTGGCCAAGGCCGTTCTAATTCTATTCAAAGTTTCTTCCTTTCCAACCAACGCCATGATATCAAATAAATGCGGCCCTTTTAAATCCCCTACCATAACTAATCTTAAAGGAGCCATAACCTGCCCGAACGTCAAACTCTCTTCCCCAATCCATTTTTTAACCATTTTTTCAAGTTCAGGAGAAGAAAAATCTTCTAGGGACAGCAATAATAAGGTAATTTTATTCAAAATAGAAGGTGTATTTTCTTTCCATTGTTTTTTAACCACCTTTTCATTATATGAATTTGGAGTCAGAAAGAAGTAGCTACCCAGTTCCCAGAAGTCCAACACAAACGATGCGCGTTCTTTTATCAAAGAAATTACGCTGGCTATGTAATTATCATTTTCTACAAGATTAAGGTCAAATGCTGGTTCATTATTAAGTTTTTCGGCAAGTATAGGTTTAAAGGAGTTTAGTAAAACTGCATCATCTTGTTCTTGAAGATAATGATGATTATACCACTTAGTCTTTTCTGGATCAAATCTGGCGCCAGATTTGTGCACCCGGCTCAGGTCAAAAGCTTTAATCAACTCATCCAATTTGAAAATTTCCTGCTCCGTGCCTGGATTCCATCCCAAAAGAGCGAGAAAATTAACTACCGCTTCTGGAAAGTAGCCGGCCTCTTTATATCCTGTAGAATCTCCCCATGAAAGCGGAAATATGGGAAACCCTCCTTTCTCCCCATCACGTTTACTCAATTTGCCTTTACCTTCGGGCTTCATGATTAATGGCAGATGCGCAAATTTAGGGGCCTGCCACCCAAAAGCATCGTATAATTGTGTATGCAGAGCCAATGAAGGCAACCATTCTTCACCGCGGATAACGTGACTTATCTCCATAAGATGATCATCAACAATATTAGCCAGATGATAAGTGGGCATACCGTCGCTTTTATATAAAACTTTATCATCTAATATGTTGGTATCAATTTGTATATCACCTCTGATGATGTCATTTAAATGCAGTACTTCATCTTCTGGGCTATAAAAACGGATAACAAATTTTTCCTCTTTAGCCAGCCTGGTTTGAAGTTCTTCGGGAGAGAGCGAAAGTGAATTATCAAGCTTTAGGCGATTATGCCAATTATATATAAAGGTTTTACCCTTACGCTCATGGTCCTTCCGATGAGCATCAAGACTGTCAGCAGAGTCAAAAGCGTAATAAGCCTTACCGCTCTCAACAAGCAGATCCGCATATTCCTTGTAAAGTAATTTTCGTTCGCTTTGTCTGTATGGGCCATGGCTTAATTCTTTTCCCGGACCTTCATCAAAAGGGATACCGCACCAGTTTAACGCTTCAATGATATAATTTTCGGCGCCTTCAACATAACGGTTTTGATCTGTATCTTCTATTCTGAGAATGAAATCCCCATTGTTTTGTTTAGCGAAAAGATAATTATACAGCGCGGTTCTAACCCCGCCTATATGTAATGGACCCGTTGGACTTGGCGCAAACCGAACACGAACTTTTTTACTCATTTAAATAAAATTAGGAGACAAAGATAGTTGTTAAAAAAGCACAATAAAATAAATTATAAACTTGAAGTTTTCATTTCATCAGGTATTCTTGGATTCATTATTCTAAACCATAGTGGAGGTAAAAATGACAGGACCATTGAAGTTGGATAACCAAACGGCATTTGGGGTGAACTATCATGATAATCCAAAATCTGGTATTTTTTAGATGATTTAAAATGGTGATCGCTATGTCTCGTCAATTCATATAAAATAATACGGCCCATTACATGATTACTGTTCCAGGAATGAACTTCGCGCACACGTTCATATCGCCCTGAAGGAAGCTTTTTTCTTAACAAGCCATAATGTTCAATGTAATTAACAGTTTCAAGAAGTAAAAAACCAACTAACGCCATTAAGATAGCATATCCTGAAACCGAGGCACCAAATAGGAAAAAGATAAAGATTAAGTGCACAAGCTGAATTAGGGTATACCAAAACATATCATTGTATAAGGAGAAGATGCCTCTTTTCTCAGTTCCCAACAATTTTTTCTGAATAACCCAGGCATTCATGTATTGTCGTGTTACAGAGGTGAACCAAAAGGAATATACCGATTGGTTATATTTTGCTGTTGCAGGATCTTCTTTTGTGGCGGCATGTAGATGATGCCCATAGTTATGTTCAATGTAGAAATGCATATATAATGAGGGAAGAAGTAATAGCTTGCCCAAAATGCGTTCATAACTCTTTGCACGGTGACCTAATTCATGCGCTACATTAATGCCATTGGTCCCCAGAACAATACCCATGGAAACTATAATTCCTACTAATTCATAGGTTTCGTACGAAGTGGTGGCAAGTTCATAAAGCGAAGTGTAAAACAGACCAAAAACAATGGGAATATTTAAATAAAGCAACCAGTCAAAAAGCTTGTTTTTTAACCTGGTTTCTCTTTCCTCTCCTTCAAAGTTTGTTGTATTTACAGGAAGCAGTAACTCCATAACCGGGATCAACATAAATGCGTATACCGGTGTTATAACAGTCCAATATCCCTTAAAGTAAATTCCAATAAAGGCGAAAATTGGTATTGTGAAAGCCGTAAGGTACTTTAAATCTTTCATTCACTACTTTTTAACAAAACTTTGAGTCAAAAATCTAGTTTAACGGGTATCTTGGTATTAAATATAGCAGAATTTGAGTAGTTATAACAACATATTGGACAA
>NZ_JBATGR010000526.1:0-3538 GCF_049665975.1 Eudoraea sp. | reverse complement strand
CTTTTGAACGACTGGAGAATCCACAGACAAATTTGGCCACCGAGATCATCTCTTCAGATGGTCAAACCCTTGGAAAGTTTTATTTAGATGACAACAGAACCCCCGTGTCTTATGATGAACTGCCCCAGAACCTGGTAAATGCCTTAGTTGCCACAGAGGATGCAAGATATTATGAACATTCCGGAATAGACGCAATAGGTACAATAAGAGCGATAGTATTCCTTGGAAAACGCGGGGGGGCAAGTACTATATCGCAACAATTATCCAAACTGCTTTTTACTAAAAGGATATCTGGTGGAGTCCCGGGTAGAATTATCCAAAAAGTTAAAGAATGGGTAATAGCAATACGACTGGAAAGGCAATATACCAAAGAAGAGATTATTGCTATGTATTTAAATACCTATGATTTCATTAATAATGCAGATGGAATACGCTCGGCATCAAGAATTTATTTTGGAAAAGAACCCCTTCAGTTAAAGACTGAGGAATCTGCTGTACTAGTTGGGATGTTAAAAAATTCTTCGCTCTATAACCCTATCAGAAGAGAAGAATTAGTATTGAATCGACGCAACACCGTATTGGGTCAAATGGCTAAATATGACTTTATTACAGAAAAGGGAAGAGATTCACTGCAGGCCTTAAAAATGGATATAAATTTTACTCCGGAATCACATGGGGATGGCCTCGCCACCTATTTTAGAATGTATTTGCAAAAGTTTCTTAAAGATTGGATTGAAAAAAATCCCAAACCTTTAGAAGAAGGCGGAAGAGATAGGTGGAATATTTATTTAGACGGTCTTAAAGTTTATACAACCGTCGATTACCGAATGCAGAAAAACGCTGAGGAAGCCGTGAAGCAACATATGAAACGACTTCAAAAAGAGTTTTTTCATCAAAATACTCCGGATAGGAATGCAACAGCACCTTTTTTGGACCTGAATTCTGAAGAAACAAACGGAATTATTGAGCGTGCCATGAGAACTTCGGAACGCTGGCGCATCATGAAGTCTAATGGTGCATCTGAGAAAGAGATCAGGGCATCTTTTACCGAAAAAACGGAAATGACAGTATTTGATTGGAATAGTGACATCCAGGAGAAGGATACTATTATGACCCCTTTAGATTCCATAAGATATTATAAAACCTTTTTAAGGGCTGCAATGATGTCGATGGAACCACAAACAGGTCATGTTAGAGCGTGGGTAGGCGGACTTAACTATAAACATTTTCAATACGACCATGTAATTCAGGGAGCAAGACAGGCCGGCTCAACCTTTAAACCATTCGTTTATGCTGCCGCGATTGATCAATTAAGATTATCACCCTGTGATTCACTTCCGGATAGTCAGTATTGTATTGAAGCGGGGAAACATGGAAACCCCGAACCATGGTGCCCAAAGAATGCTGATGGAAAATATTCCGGAAAGATGTATACTTTAAAGCGCGGGCTTGCCAATTCGGTAAATTCGGTTACCGCACAATTAATTGATAGAGTAGGGCCTAAACCTGTTGTAGCAATTGTAAAAGACCTTGGTTTAACCGGAGAAATTCCTGAAGTCCCTTCAATTGCTTTAGGAACACCTGATTTTAATGTATATGAAATGGTAGGTGCTTATGGTGCTTTCGTAAATCAGGGTGTTTATGTAAAACCAGTGATGGTTACCCGAATTGAAGATAAGAACGGTACAGTTCTCTATGAATACGTTCCTGAAACAAAAGACGTGCTGAGTAAAGAGGTAGCTTATGCAATGGTTAATTTAATGGAAGGTGTAACAGAAGGCGGTTCAGGAACCAGACTACGGCATACTTCCGGTAAAGACCAAACGGTATATAAAGAAATAATCACAGGTTACCCATATAAATTTACAAACCCGATTGCTGGTAAAACGGGAACAACACAAAACCAAAGTGACGGCTGGTTTATGGGAATGGTTCCTAATCTGGTTACTGGCGTTTGGGTTGGAGGAGAAGACAGAGCTATACATTTTAAGAGCATAAGATATGGCCAGGGGGCTTCTATGGCATTGCCCATATGGGCTTTATATATGAAGAGCAATTATGCAAATGAGGAATTGGGAATTTCTAAGGATGAATTTCCAATACCTGAGGAGCTTACTATCAATGTTGATTGTAATAAAAAAGATGAAGAAAACCCAATAAAAGATAATCTTGAAGATGACCTTGATGATTTTAATTTTTAAAAAAAATTGATATTATTCTAGATTTATCGAATTAAACTAATCCTGCTAAAAAGCGGGATTTTTTATTTAAAAATGTATTTTAGTAGCAATAGGAAATAGCGCTTTTAATTAGCTAATTTAGTACTTATGATACGTAAAACAGTGGCCAATGTTCAGGAAGCATTACAAGGGGTAGAAGACGGGATGACCTTTATGCTTGGAGGTTTTGGACTTTGTGGTATACCTGAAAACGCAATTTCTGAACTCGTTCGTTTGGGAATAAAGGATATTACCTGTATTAGTAATAATGCAGGAGTTGATGATTTTGGTTTGGGATTATTACTGCAGAAACATCAGATTAAAAAAATGATCTCCTCATATGTAGGTGAAAATGACGAATTTGAACGACAAATGCTAAGTGGGGAATTAGATGTTGAATTAACACCCCAGGGAACCCTTGCAGAAAAATGTAGAGCGGCACAAGCCGGTTTCCCGGCCTTCTATACCCCGGCCGGATATGGAACCGAAGTGGCAGAAGGTAAGGAAACACGAGATTTTAACGGTAAAATGTATGTTCTGGAGCACGCCTATGAGGCCAATTTTTCATTCGTTAAAGCCTGGAAGGGCGATGAAGCCGGGAATTTGATTTTCAAAGGAACTGCACGAAATTTTAATCCCTGCATGTGCGGTGCCGCGAAGATAACCGTTGCAGAAGTAGAAGAATTAGTCCCGGCTGGTGATCTTGATCCAAATGAAATACATATCCCTGGTATATTTGTACAACGGATCTTTCAGGGGGAACAATATGAAAAGAGAATTGAACAACGTACTGTAAGATCGAGGAGCTAAATACTAATTAAGGATTATATTATGCTGGATAAAATTGGTATCGCAAAAAGAATTGCAAGGGAAGTGAAAGATGGATATTATGTCAATCTGGGAATTGGTATTCCAACCCTTGTTGCTAATTATGTCAGAGATGATATTAGCGTTGAATTTCAAAGTGAAAATGGCGTTTTAGGAATGGGTCCATTCCCTTATGAAGGCGAAGAAGATGCCGATATTATTAATGCGGGCAAACAAACCATTACCACTTTACCCGGGGCTTCTTTTTTCGACTCTGCAACAAGTTTTGGAATGATTCGTGGAAAACACGTTGATCTGACTATTCTTGGAGCTATGGAAGTGTCGGAGAATGGAGATATTGCCAATTGGAAGATCCCCGGAAAGATGGTAAAAGGCATGGGTGGAGCAATGGATCTTGTTGCTTCTGCAGAGAATATAATTGTGGCCATGATGCATACAAATAAATCAGGAGAATCAAAGCTGCTAAAAAAATGTTCGCTGCCGCTTACTGG
>NZ_JBATGR010000525.1:0-5282 GCF_049665975.1 Eudoraea sp. | reverse complement strand
GGCTATTGTTATACAATGTTAAGTACAGTTCTAATCAATTGAATTAGATAAATTAGACAAATGAGGATTTATAGATTTAAATTTTACTCCTGGCTCTGAACCTCCCGGATTTGTCTAATGTGACTTATCAAAATAAAGAAAATGAGAAGTTTTTGTTCAAATTATATCAAACCCATTCTATCCATTTCCTTGAATGTCTTAGAGATTAAGGTAAAATATTATTATCCGCAAATTCTTCTTTTTCGAAGTACGCAATTACCAACTATTCATTGCAGATCTATATTCGTTATTAATAATTTATGTTTGTTAACCAAGTTCTTATTTGTAGTAGTTAAAAAAAGAAGGAACCCCAATTTCTGAGATTCCTTAGTTTTAAAGTAGCGAGAGGGAGACTTGAACTCCCGACCTCAGGGTTATGAATCCTGCGCTCTAACCACCTGAGCTACCTCGCCAAAGGTTTTAAAATGGCTGCAAATATAAAGGTTAATTTCTTGTTCGTCAAAATTCATTCATCAAAATTAATATGACTGTTTTATTTTTTTATCATATATAAATATATATATTGTCCAACATAAATATGTCGTGGAATGAATGATAAAATAAAATTCGAAATAGAGTTTGTAATACAGTCTTCGCCCCAGTTGTTATACCAGTATCTATCAACGCCATCGGGACTGTCTGAATGGTTTGCAGACAATGTAAATTCGCGTGGTGAAACATTCAACTTCATATGGGATGGATCTGAAGAGCAGGCCAAACTCCTAAAAAAGAAAAGTGACGAATTCATAAAGTTTAAATGGGAAGAAAATGAGGATGATAGTTTTTTTGAGATGCGGATTATTGTTGATGAAATTACTAAGGATGTCTCTCTTTTTATAACAGATTTTGCGGAAGAAGATGAAATTGATGAAGCAAAAATGTTATGGACAAACCAGGTATCTGATCTTAAACAAATATTGGGTTCCAAATAATATAAAATTATTATTAACAGTATATTTGGCCTTGATTTATCAAGGCTTTTTTTATGGTTAATTTCAATGGACAAATAGTAGATGATCAAGAACTCTATCTGAATAGCAAGAACAGAGGATTACTATATGGTGATGCCCTTTTTGAAACACTTAGGGTAGTAAACGGGAAGGTCATTTTTTGGGAAGATCATTATTTAAGTCTAATGTCCTCTATGCGAATATTAAGAATGGAGATCCCCATGTCTTTTACCATGGAGTTTTTGGAGGAGCAAATATTAATGGTGTTACCGACAGGAGTGGATACTACTTCAGCTGTGATCAGGATTACAGTATACAGGAATAATGGGGGCTCTTATGAACCGGAAAGTAATGAAGTATCTTATATTATTGATTCAGATATTTTGGCAAATCCCTATTATATTTTAAATGAAGACAGTTATGAGGTAGAATTATTTAAAGATTATTCATTAAGTAAAAACATGCTTTCCAATCTTAAAACAACCAACAGAATCCTGAATGTTGTGGGCAGTGTTTATGCAAAAGAGAATGGGTATAATAATTGTTTGCTGTTAAATGAATCCAAGTCGATAGTTGGGGCACTTAACGGGAATTTTTTTCTAGTTAAAGATAAGGTAATAAAAACGCCACCTGCAGAAGATGGCTGTATTAAAGGGATAGTTCGAAAAAAAATATTGGATATTCTCAACAAAATTGACACCTACGAATGCCAGGAAATATCTGTTTCCCCATTTGAACTTCAGCAGGCCGATGAATTATTCATTACAAACAGTGTTGTGGGAATACAACCAATTACAAAATATCGTAAGAAAACCTATGAAAATAAAGTGGCTAAAGATATTTTAGGTAAGCTAAATGCCGCCGCAAGGTTTAATTAAGACTTGGATTTTCCGGAGCATTGGACCATAATAAATAATCGCCACCAAGTTCCATCATTTTTTCTTTCCAGAAAGCTAAGGTAGATTTTTGAATGATATTGCTCTCATATTCATTCTTTACTACGATCCAGGATTTTGAATCCAGTTCCTGATCAAGCTGAAGTGAAGACCATCCCGAATACCCGAGAAAAAACCGTATGTCTGTATCGGTTATTACCTTTTGATTGATGAGTGCTATCGTTTTTTCAAAATCACCGCCCCAAAAGATTCCATCTGATATTTCAATACTATTATCAATAAGGTGAGGTACTTTGTGAATAAAATATAGATTGTCTTGTTCTACAGGACCTCCGTTAAATACCTGAAACGGCACATTTATATCTTCAATAAGATCACTAATATCATAATTCAGCGGTTTGTTAAGAATAAATCCTACCGAACCTTCATCATTATGCTCCGCTAAAAGAACAACAGATCTGTTGAAAGAAACATCTCCTGTAAGCGTAGGTTCTGCAATTAGCAGTTTCCCTTTTTTCGGTTTTAAACTTATCATAGCTTTTTTAATACTTTTAAAAATAAGATAAATCCTGTAAATAACAAAAATCGCTATAAATTAAAAAAGCGCCTCAGTTTTGAGGCGCTTTCATATATTTTAAAAGGATGGACTAGTTTACAGAACTGCTTAAATCAGAACCTGCTTTAAACTTAACTACATTCTTAGCTGCAATTTGTATAGTCTTTCCAGTTGAAGGGTTTCTGCCTTCTCTGGCATTTCTTCTAGACACAGACCAAGATCCAAAACCTACTAGAGATACTCTATTCCCTTTCTTAAGAGATCCTTCTACATTCCCTAAGAAAGACTCTAATGCCTTTTTTGCCGCTGCTTTAGTGATGCCTGCACTAGCTGCCATGGCATCAATTAATTCTGTTTTGTTCATAATTTAATTAAATTAATTGTTGTTAAATAATTTTAAGCTTAAACAAATTTATACGGATTTGCGGTTAAGACAAGTAAAACTGGGGTAAATCAACGTTTTTGTTGATAACTTAAAACGTTTGTTGATAAAGTTGGGCTTTTTTGGGTGATTCTCCCAGCCCAATGATAATGGGACTTTAGATCAAATAGGCAGATTCTTTGATTTTAAGTCCATTTAAAACATCAATAACAGCCATCTTTCGTTTACCAGGTAATTGTAATTCCGTCAGGTAAACATAACCTCCGGAGGAGGCTACTTTTAACTCCTTTTTAGTAAAATGAATAGTTCCGGGTTTAAAATTATGCTTTTCCTTTTCCCATTTAGCTTTGTATATTTTGATAACAATTAATTCTTCGTCGTTGTTCAAAATAGACCATGCGCCAGGGAATGGACTTAGGCCTCTGATATGATTGTATATTTTCTCTGCTGATTTTTCCCAATTTATTTTGCAGATTTCCTTATTGATTTTATCAGCAGTTTTAAATTTGCTGTCCAGGGGTTGTTTTTGTGTTACAACCTGGTTGTTTTCAATAAGTGATACCGTCTTTAAAACTAATTCTGCTCCCAGAGCCATTAAATTATCGTGCAGATCTCCTGCAGTATCTTCTGGTTTAATCTCGGTTGCTTCTTGCAGAATAAGTTCTCCGGTATCTATTTTCTCATCGATAAAAAATGTAGTAACACCCGTTTTCTTTTCCCCGTTAATTATTGCCCAGTTTATAGGGGCCGCTCCTCTATAGTCAGGTAATAATGAGGCATGAAGATTAAATGTGCCATATTCGGGCATGGACCATACTTGTTTTGGCAACATTCTAAATGCGACCACAATTTGAAGGTTAGCCTTTAACCCCCTTAAATCGTCAAGAAATTCCTTATCCTTTAAATTAGTTGGCTGCATTATATAGAGGCCGGCTTTTTTTGCATATTGTTTAACGGAAGATTCATGTATTTTTCGACCTCTCCCTGCCGGTTTGTCTGGTGCCGTAATTACTCCTACAACCTTATAGCCCTTTTGAACCAGCATATCTAAGGTAGCGACAGCAAATTCCGGAGTGCCCATAAATACTATTCTCAAGTTTCTCATTTTTGCAGGATATATTCATTTTTTGAATTAATATTTATTTTACCATCCTCAAGCAACATTTGAAGTGTTTTTAATATCAAGAGTTCATTTTGTGGTAATTCCCGGATAATGTCTCTAGAACTACTTTGTTTGGATTCCAATAATTCAAGTATGTCACTTTTAATGTCAAGAAGGCTGCTGCGATCAAGTTTCTTTGGGTTATTGCAAACATCGCAATTATTACAGGGTTGATCTGTTTTTTCACCGAAATACGATAGCAGTTGGTGATTTCTGCACAACTTGTCATTTTTTACATAAGCAAGCATACTATCTACGTTGTCAATCTTTGTTTGCAACTGCATTTCTACTTTTTTGGAAAAATTATTAATTGTCAGGTCATCTTCCCTTGGCACCAGGAAAACAAGCTCCAGATCTCTATTCCTTGCTTTTAGGCTTATGACCTTATCTTTATCCAGTTGTGCAAGATCATCTAATATTTTTTCTTCTGAAAGTGAAGTTTTTTTCGAAATTAAAAACGTATTTATTTTTGTTTCAAAATCAAAAATCCCTCCATAAGTCCTTAAAATAGTTTGCACAAATGGTGCGATACTCTGGTGTCTTTCCAAATAATCTATAAGATCGTTTTTAGAAAATAAAAATTGTACGGTTGTTTTACGGGAGAAACTTTGTGATAAAGATATCACCGAATTCTGATCAAGAATTCGTAATCCATTATATGCCATTGGTGAATTAAGCTTATAAAGGTGACAGAACTCTTCAAATCGAAACTGAAATATTTCTTCACTCAGCGTTCCATAAGGTATTTGAAAATAATTATTTAGTTTATTGTAAAGTAATTTCAAAAATTTGACATCGGGTAATACCTTTAAAAATTGGTTTTTAAGTTGTAATTCATCGTCTTTGTTCGTTATCATTACGGCTTTCGCGGGCAAACCATTTCTGCCTGCTCTACCAGCTTCCTGATAATAATTCTCAAGACTTTCCGGAATTTGATAATGAATTACCAAAGAAACATCAGCTTTGTCAATACCCATTCCAAAAGCATTCGTAGCCACCATGATTCTTACCTTATTATCGAGCCATAAATTTAGTTTCTTCTCCTTCTCTTCTTTTGGAATACCTCCGTGATAGAAGGTAGCAGAAATGTTTTTTTTGTTCAAAAAAGCAGCTATTACTTGTGCCATTCTTCTACTGCGTACATATACGATGCCACTTTGGTCTGTATTCTTGCATAACTCATATAGCCGTCTTTGTTTATCTTCTTCCCAAATAACCCCAAAATATATATTTTTCCTGCTAAATGAATCTTTGAAAATTTGATATTCTTTAAACCGAAGATTCTCGGTTATATCCC
>NZ_JBATGR010000524.1:0-3650 GCF_049665975.1 Eudoraea sp. | reverse complement strand
CTTTATGGCTACACCCACCATCGAGTCTGCCGTGCCGTAGTACAGTATCCACTTGCTTTTATAATAAACTAATCCTTCAATAAAAGTAGTTCCAGCTTTATATTGCCCACTTGTTTCATGCGGAAGGCTTGGGCATATAAATGGTTCCTGAAGTCTATTGATAAGCTGGGATGGGTCCTTAATATCAAACAATGCCTGACCTCCGCAATAAGTGCCTTCAGCTACTTTTTTGCTGGCTCCTTCTCCACTTAGGTTTTTACCATTGTAAAGCAAGAGTATTCCATTCTCCGTATAAAGGGCAGGTGGTCCGGGTTCAGTTAAATGACTATCAAATTCACCAATAGTAGGATTGAATACATGCAATAATTCACCTTTTTTGTCCAAATAGGGTTCCCAATCGATGCCGTCATCAGATTGCGCTAAATTGACAAATAGCTCTCCCCAATACATTAAAAATTTTCCATTTACTTTTTTAGCGATTAACCGTCCATTTTTCAACTCTGTTACTACTGATCCGGATTTACTCCAGATTTTATTAAACTTCCCTTCTTGAAAATTTTCAAAAACCGGCCCCTGCTTGGTCCAATTCTTCAGGTCTTTTGATGTAGCACTCGATAATCGGGCCACATCATTATTCCAGCTTGTATACATCATTAAATAAGTCCCGTCGGGCATTTCTACAACTCTGGGATCTTCAATTCCCCCCGGGTAATCCCATTTGCGAAATTCATCATCTTTAGGATATAAAACAGGTTCCGGATATTTACTGAAATTTATTCCATCTGTACTGTATGCAAGACCTATGCGGGAAGTTCTTCCTCCCAAAACGGCTTCAGGGTTATCCTCGGCCCTAAAGAGCATAAAAACGGTGTCATTCCGCACTATGGCTGCAGGATTAAATACATCGGCTTTTTGCCATTGAACATCTTCATTGGTCACCGGATCCACGAAAACATAACTTGAATCTGCGGTCATAATAGGATTTATATCCGTTTTTTCGAATCCAAGCATCCACATATCAGCCTCACTAACCGTTGCCTTAGGTTTTTCTTTATTATCCTCCTTACAGGAAATAGCCGTTAAAAAACAAAAAATTAGCAATAATCGGATACTTGTTTTCATTTGTTTAAATTATTTTGGTTTTTAGTTCAAATCAGGCTGTTTCAATAACCCTACAATTTCCATACAGGCCCTGCTGTTGTGATAGGGACATTTCCATGGCCCGACCTTGTTTTCATTCCTGTAAGGTACGCCATCCTTATTTACTCTAAAAAACCATTCCCCATTAATCTTGTCTAGAATTACCTGATCGATAAAGTTCCAGATCTTTAAAGCATTGTTTAGGTATTTATTTAAACCTGTTATCTCCCAGACATACATTAAGCCAACAACAGCTTCTGCCTGTGGCCACCAGTGTTTATCAGTGTCTATTTTCATGCTATGAAGATCTATATTGTTATAAACCCCAAAATCTTTATCCAACGCCTGCATTAGAAAGGAATCGGCAATGGAAATTGCATTGGTTTCTGTAGACAATATCAGGTCTTTGTTCCCTAATTTACGAGCGGCATTCACTAATAACCATGCGGCTTCTATATCATGGCCATAAGAAACTTCAGTAGATAAAGAGTTCCAGTCGTTGCTAAAAAATAATCTAAAGTGAAAATCTTCCGTCAAAAATCTTTTTAAAATCAAATGAATTAAATGCTCGAGAGCAATACCTACTTTTTCATTTCCGCAAACTTCAAATAAGGTAGTATAGGCCTCAAGAATGTGCAAATGGGTATTCATGGTCTTACTGGCATTGAGATCCTTTTCACTGAGTCGCATATCTTCAATGGGCTGCCAATCGCGTTTAAAGGATTCAATATACCCTCCCAAATTAACATCCAGAGCTACTTTTTCTAGTTGATAAAAAATTTCCATTGCCCAATCCAGGGCAACACGGTTCAGGGAATATTTATAGTATTCAGAAAGGGAATAAATTGCAAAGGCCTGAGCGTAAGTTTGTTTTCTTGTGACAGACGGGAAACCTTTGTAATCCACCATCCAATATACTCCGCCATATTCTTCATCTTTAAATTTATCTTTTAAATAAGAAAAAGCCCTCTTACAAATCTCCAGATATTGAGTGTTTCCATAAAAATTTCCCGCTGCTGAAAAAGACCAAAGAATCCGTGTATTAAGAATTATTCCTTTTTCAGCCTTGGGGATGAGCTTGTTAAAATGATCACGCCTTCCATAAAATCCACCATAGGAACTATCTATCGTATTTAATTGCAAAAAATTTAGAATATTCTCAAGCTCCTTAGTTGATTGTTTTATAAAAGTGTCATACTTTATCTGGGCATCCTTTGATGGTTTCTGGTTGTTGTTACCTGATTTTTTTGACATCATTCAGAAATAAGACATGTGGTAAATTTTTAAATAAAATAAAATCTGATGCACTGACCTGTCCAATATAGGGTACATAGTAATGGTTCGGCCATGCATTTCTCCAAAATAAGGCCCAGCTGATCCCGCTTTTTGCTATATATGGATCAAGAACTTTTGTCCACCAGTTGGCAATTGGGATTTCATTTAAGCCTGCTTCGGAAAGAGCATATGGTTTGTTTTTATCGGATGCTACTTTTTGCAGCAGACTAATATCCTTTTTAAGGGCGTTTATAAACTCTTCAGAGTTACTGTGTTGATAGATGTCTATTCCCAATATATCTACATATAAATCGCCAGGATAATACTTAAGATAATCCTCTGTTTTTTCTAAAGTATTAGGGGAGTAGGCATAAAGTATATTGTGAACATTATACTCTTTGGTAAGAATATCAAAGGTTTCTCTCCAAAGATTAATATATTCTTCCGGGCTGCAATGGCCATTTCCCCACCAGAACCAGTTGCCGTTCATTTCATGAAATGGCCTGAAAACGACAGGAATGTCATTGCCCGAATCATCTTTAAGTCCGTTCATAAAGTTCGCCAGATTAAAGAGCCATTCCTTATATTTTTCGTGTAGACTCCCCCCTTTAAGTATTTCAGGAACCGCAGGGGTAGTATCCCAGGCACTTTTTTTTGATACCGGGTTATCGGGATGCCAGCTTAAGGTTATGATGCCCTTCGCCCTATGCGCTCTTTGAATGAGCCTTTGCATTAGTTCAAAATTTACGGTATCAAGATTTATTGAATGACCCAATTCTATGTGTCCTAATTCAAAGCCGTAAACGGCAGGATATTCTCCGGTGACATCATGAACATCACTTCTTTTCATACTTCCATCGTTTTTCCAGCCCATTCCATATGCTGTGGCATCCTGGTGTCCAAATGCATAACCCACTTTAGCAATCTCTTTAATTCTGTTGAATAAGTATTCTGTTTGTTTGCTTCCCATCTTGTCGGCCAGAGTGGCTTCCTGTTTCATTAATGCCGTTGTCGATTTACAGGACTGCAGGTAAATCAATAAAAAAATGATTTTGATCCAAGATGTAATTTTTTTACGCATGGGTAAGTATTGACCTATAAAGTTCTTTAAAAATTAATAGAATGGCTAACTAAATTCAATCATTAATCGATTTGATTTTTATCTCGTGGTAGTTTCATAGGTCTTAATGAATTATTATCGGGGAGTGCTAAAAAAAAGTGCTTAAGGATATAAA
>NZ_JBATGR010000523.1:0-2672 GCF_049665975.1 Eudoraea sp. | reverse complement strand
ATCATACACCACTTGATGGAGCTAAGACCTATAAATTACACTTACCTCCTAATGTGCCTGTAAAAGATAACTGGTCAGTGACTATATACGATCCACAAACACGATGTATGCTGCAGACAGATCAGCCATTTGCCGGAATCAACAGTTTAAGTGGAAAAGTAAAAGAAAATAAAGACGGCTCTATCGATGTGATTTTTGCACCTACTTTACCTAAGGGTGTAGATGAAGGCAACTGGATTCAGACTATTCCTGGTAAAAGCTGGTTTATCCTGCTACGTGCCTATGGTCCACTTGAGCCATGGATTGACAAAACCTGGAGGCCCAGTGAATTGGAACTCGTTAAATAATAACAAACCTTTTAATTAACCATAGAATCAAAAATCATGACAAATTATTTAAAAATGATCAGCAATTCAGTTAAACATTGGTATTTACCATTGATCTCAGGCCTTATTTTTATCGGAGCAGGAATTTATTCATTTGCCCAACCTGCAGAATCTTATGTGGCACTTGCATTCGTTTTCAGTATCTCCTTTATAATAGCCGGATTTATGGATATCTTTTTTGCAATTTCCAACCGTAAGGAGCTGGAAGGATGGGGATGGGATCTGGCCCTCGGACTAATGACACTTCTGGTTGGTATAGTACTTATGCGTCATCCAGAAATATCGATGCTTACCCTTCCATTATTCGTTGGTTTCACTATACTATTTAGATCTGCAATGGCCATAGGTAATTCACTGGAACTGAAGAAATATTATATAAACGAATGGGGAACCTTGATGGCGATTGGTATTTTAGGAATGGTCTTTTCGTTTATTTTAATTTTCAATCCTGTCTTTGCAGGATTATCTATCGTGATCTGGACAGGCCTTGCTTTTATCTTCATTGGCGCCTACAGTATCTATCTGTCATTACAACTTAAAAAAGTACACGACATTCCAAAAAACGTCTCAAAAGAAGTAAAGAAGCGATTTGAAGATGTAAAACTCGAAGTTCAGAAGGAAATATTAGACAAAGTAGATAAGTTAAAATCAGCTCAATAAATAATAATAATAATTTAAAACCTTAATAATGAAAAATTTAAAATCAATATTATCAATATTGGCTAGTGCAGTACTCATCTTTATGTTTACAAATTGCCAGGAAGCAAAGAAATCAGAAACTCCTGAAAAGCTTGCAAAAGAAGCTCCGAAAACTTACAAAATGACCACCCAAATTCCGGAAAATGTTTTAATCCCCGATGAGGTAGAAACCAGCCTGGGTAAAATGACATTTTTTGATGGTGTGCCTACTGCAGAAACTGCAGAAAAGATATGGGATTTCCAGGATCTCTCTCGTGCTGTTGAATGTATGATTATGCATACTCCAGCTGCTTCATTAGTTGGTTTCCGAAGAGGAATCAGGGAATATGGCCCCGATAATGAAACTGCCATCTGGTGGAAGGAAAGGTTAGATTCAAGAGGATTATTGTTAACGGGAAATACCACTGTCATTTATTTATTTATGTGGTTAGATACACATGATGGTCCTCTGGTTGTTGAATCACCTCCGGGAGTTTTGGGTATTGTGGATGACTTCTGGTTTCAATATGTTGGTGATGTTGGAAATGCAGGTCCAGACCGCGGAAAAGGTGGAAAGTATCTTTTATTGCCTCCGGGATATGAAGGTGACATTCCTGATGGATATTTTATATTAAACTCCCTGACTTATGGAAACTGGATGGCTTTAAGAGGTTTTGCTGTTGATGGTTCTTACGACATACCGATTAAAAACCTGCAGTCACTGAAAGTATATCCATTGGCAGATAAGAACAATCCAAAACCTGTTCAATTCCATAATATATCGGGTAAATACATTAACACCTTACATGCGCAGGATATCACCATTTTTGAAGAAATAAATGAAGTGGTACAGGAAGAAAATAATTCAGCCTGGGATATTGAAGCACTGGGTTTGCTGGCATCCATTGGTATCGAAAAAGGAAAGCCTTTTGCCCCCGATGCCCGCATGAAAAAGATACTTGAAGAAGCAGCGGTTTTAGGTTCTGCAACCCAACGTTCCATTCTCTTTCGTAACCGTGCAGATGATGTTGAAATATGGCCAGGAAGTAAAAGCTGGGAACTTGGTTTTGAAGGCGGTAGTTATGAATTTGAACATGATGGTGTTCGCTTAATAAACTCAAGGGTACGTTTCCACTATTATGCAACAGGAATCACCCCGGTAATGGTAAAACCTCCGGTTGGAGCAGGTTCACAGTATGTAATTGGCTTACGTGACTCGGAAGGCGAAATACTAAATGGTGCCAACAATTATAAGCTACATGTACCACCAAATGCACCGGTCAAACGTTTCTGGGAAGTTACAGTATATGATAACCAAACCAGAAGTATGCTTCAGACAGATCAAACGTTACCAGGTGTTACCAGTATTCAGGAAGACATTGTAAAGAATGCTGATGGTTCATTCGACATCTATTTTGGCCCTGAAAAACCGGAAGGCAATGTAAACTGGGTACAAACTATACCTAATAAAGGCTGGAATATGCTATGGCGTATGTACAGCCCTACTCAAGAATGGTACGACAAAGCTTGGAGACCTGGTGAAATTGTGAAGGTAAATTAAATAATCCTTCGACTTCGCTCAGGATGACGGTCAGACTGAGCGGAGTC
>NZ_JBATGR010000522.1:0-3474 GCF_049665975.1 Eudoraea sp. | reverse complement strand
GGGTAGGGCCGGGGGTTGAAATTCCCGTGGGGCCTCCATGAATAATTACAAGGAGTGGGTATTTTTTGTTAGGGTCATAATTCTGTGGTTTGTGTAAAACCCCCTCTATGATTGAACCATCTTCACTTTTCCAGGAAATAACCTCACTATTGGCCACTAACCAATTACTGATTTGCGCAGTTGAAGTCGTAATTTTTCTTGAATTTTTCAAGGGGTAATCCCCGTAGTAGATTTCGGTTAAATCATTGTCATTGGAAGCTGTGTACGCTATTTTTTCACCATCTTTTGAAAAGGAGTAATTCCAGATTCTCTCAGAGTTGACAGGCAAACTTTTTACCTTCCCATTTTCCGGATTTATTCTCAGGATAAGACGTTTAGTCTTTTGCCAGGCGACTCCAAATATTCCACTTTTGGTCCACTTTAAACGGTAGATTTCCTCATCAAAATCTGCTGCTAATTGTTTATTTTGAGTGCCGTCCGTATTAATTTTGAATAGCTTTCCGTTTTTATAATAATTGGAGATACTATCGTTGAGGTTGGTTTGATAAAGAATGGCGCTTCCATCGGGGGACCAATCTAAGAGGCCATCATAACTTAAGTTATTTACTAGGATTTTATGTGATTTTGTAGCCATATCATAAATCGAAATATCAGCTTTGAAAAAGCTGTTTATCAGGGGGTTTGGCTGATGTTCAAAGGCTATTTTTTTACCATCGGGAGACCATTTAAATCTATTAATGGAAAACGCTATACTATCGAGTAATAATTTAGCCTCCAGGTTTTTGGTATAAACAGAATCCTTTAACTGATCTGGTCTAAGCATTTGTCTTAATTGATTAGGTTTAAAATCTGCTATCCATATCTGTCTTAATTTGAAATCTTCATCTTCCACCGCAAAGCCTCCAAATTTTTCTTTGCGTTTTTTTTCTTCTTTGGATTTGTCTTCAGATTGAAGAAATGCAATTTTATTGCCTTCAGGAGACCATTCAAAATCATTAATATTATTTTCAGTATGTGTTACCTGAAACGCTTCGCCACCAACCAAACTGATGGCTTGTATTTGTGTTTTTTCACCTCGCTTGGACAGAAAGGCGATCCATTGGCCGTTTGGTGACCATTTTGGACCACTACTATTGCCTTTAAGGTTATTTGTTAGCTGAATTGGGGCCTCTGCGTTCTTCGAAAGCCATAGTTCCCGGTCATACCTGTTTTCTTTCCAATCTGTAGTTTGTGACTCAAATAAAATATGGTTGCCGTCTGGTGATACAACAGCATTAAAAACAGATCTCATAGAAATAATATCTTCAAAAGAAGGAGATTTAGGTGTCTGGGCATTTAAAAAACTCAGACAGACGGTTGCAAGAATTATTAGAAATGTATTTTTCATAATTATATTAAAATGTATTTGATCAAGCTTTATGATTGGTGCGGGAACAACTTTATTTTAGTGATTTCCATTTTTCCCACGATATCTCTCTTCCGGGATAGGCAACTTTCTTGAAGGGCCAGTCTCTTTCAATCCAGTCTTTAACAGAATTAAACAGAATAGCATCCAATCCTTTATCCAGCATGCTTGTTCGAATCCACATGCTTATGCTGGCGTCATAATCACCTTTAGTTGTAGGGTTGATATAAAGGCAACCAATAACCTCAGTTTCATCTGGCGAAACTACGGTATAGGCAAAAGAACTTCGCATTTGAAATTCTTTCTGGTGCCATCCCAAATCAATCAAATCCTGTTCAAAAGTTAAGTCTTTACTTGGCCAACTTGATGTAGGGTACATTTCCTTTAAATGATCAATACTGGTCATCACTGCGTCATAGTCTTTTACTACATCATTTACTGTAAGCATCCTTATGCGGAGGTGCTCATTCTCCAGAGTGTCAGGAACAACAAAATCTACAGGAACAAATAGTGGGTTTTGTGAAAACACAGTAAAAAAAAGCATTGTGAAAAAGCAACTAGTTAAGAATTCTTTTTTCATCTTATTTTTGTGAGAGGAGTTATTGATTTAATTTTTTAAAAGGACTTTATAAAGTAAGGCTGTAATTGCTGTCATCTTTTCATAGTTTTAATAAATCTCAGAATATCCTTCATTTGTGTTACTTGTTGGATTCATTGTCAATTAACTCAATAAGCCTCTGAGCTCTAACTATCATACTTTGATATTCCACTTTAAGCAGGTCGCTATTGTACGATGCTAGAACTAAACCATTCTTATATTTCCTGTTATTCAACAGGGTTACCACCTCTGACGGGTCAATTTCTAACTCTTCCTTACTATTCAGCTTTTCGTTGTTAAGTTGCTGTGAATAGTTTTTTAAGTTCGTGTTTAGGTCTGCTGTGCTAAAATAGGGATCATAAAGATAACTCTCATAATCCTGCTGCATCTCATTTTCTATAAACTTAATCCTTTCATAACTCTTCTGCATATTCTGAAGCTCATTCTTAATTTCCTTGTTAGCTATGAGGGATAAGTTTCCCGAATTCATTAATTCCTGATAAGTATTTGCATCCTGGATAAACGGATACCATACTAATACATTTAAATTATTGAGATTGAATTTATTTAGATTTAGATCCTTTTTACCTTCAAAAAACCCCATAAGTAGCGCTATTGAGTTTATAGCCTCGTCTCTTGAAACACTATACTCTTCGAGTTCCACAATATTTAATCTTAGATCTTCTTTAATATTATTAAGGTAGATAAGTTCTTTATCCCTTGTTTTGCGAACCTCGTTAGAATTGTTAATCTGAAGTGCCACCAAAATTCCAATTACAACTAATACAATTTCACCCAAAGCATATTTCAGGTATTTACCGGTATTACCTTCAGAGATTAGGTTTTGACGAATTTTCCGAAAAAATTTTAGCATTGGTTGGCTTTTGTAATAAAGAGCTTTTCAGCCGATAATTTAGATAATTATTATGGAATTGGCGGGAAAATAAAAGTGATAAATCAAAATAGTGCAATCGGGGTCAATTATTTGTAATTGACCCCGTAGCAATAAAGGCTTTAAATAGTTCCTTGATTTTTAGGATACTTTCAAAACTATCCGATACCTCGCTTTACCCTGTTCCAAATGATCCATAGCTTCATTAACTTCCGACAAAGGAAATTCTTCTACCATAGGATAAATATCATGTCGCACACAGAATTCCAGCATTTTTAGAGTTAATGCCGGACTTCCCAAAGGGCTTCCAGCAACAGACTTCTCACCCATAATGAGAGAAAAAGCCGGGATAGCTAAGGGTTCCAATACGGCCCCGACATTGTGAAATCTACCTTTTGGAGCAAGTGCGGTTAGATAGGAATTCCAATCCAGGGTAACGTTAGTGGTATTGAGAATGAAATCGAGACTGCCGGCTATGGACTCCAATTCCTCCGGATCTCTTGAATTAACTATTTTGGTAGCCCCCATAGCCATTATTTGTTCTTTTTTGTCTGGGTTAGAGCTAAATGCCACCACTTC
>NZ_JBATGR010000521.1:0-1600 GCF_049665975.1 Eudoraea sp. | reverse complement strand
CTGAAGTAACACAGGGTGATGGCGCCTATGCATCTTATTGCTCCTATACTAAAAATGATAACACCTATTTTTTTATTAGTAGTTCGGCTGAAAATCCGCAAGTACTAAATAATGAACGTGTAATATTTAAGCAGGGCTTAAGCAGGAATAGAAATGTCTTTGTAATCCAATTGGACAAACATGGTAAAATGAGTTATGAAAAAATCATTGATGATAAAGAAGCTCGTTTGCCACTTATGGTTTCAAAACCTCTGATGGACTTCAATGATAGCGCGGTTTTGTTTTATGCTAAAAGAGGAACTAAAAAACAATTAGTGAATGTCTCTATCAATTAAATTGTTTCAATAGGAATAAATCCATAAATTTGGAATAAATCCACAAGTTGAAACAAAACAATCTTATTAGAGGAAGGGGCGCACAGCAAAATACACCTAACAAATTTCTTAAACACATACACGAAATACAGCAAGATTTTCTTGAATTTTGCAGGAAGGAAGGTGAAGAGGCCGCACAAAGGAAAACACAATACTTGCCTGTTTTTCCTAAAACAATTGTAAATAAAGTAACAAGTCCGGACGTCGGGATGGAATACTCTATGAATCCTTATCAGGGTTGTGAACATGGTTGTATTTATTGCTATGCCAGAAATACTCATGAATATTGGGGCTTAAGCGCGGGTTTGGATTTTGAACAAAAAATCCTAGTAAAGAAAGATGCTGCTAAGCTACTTGAGGCTAAATTAAAAAGTAATAAATGGAAGGCTGCCACCATTGTGCTTTCGGGAAATACGGATTGTTACCAGCCTGCAGAGCAGGAATTTAAAATTACGAGAGCATGCCTTGAGGTATTTTTAAAGTACCGTCATCCCGTAGGCATTATTACCAAGAATTCTTTAATCTTAAGAGATATGGACTTGTTAAAGGATTTAAATAATCATGGGTTGGTTGGTGTAAACATCTCAATTACATCGCTCTCAGAAAGTACTCGAAGAATTCTGGAACCCAGGACAACAACTATTAAAAAACGTCTTAGTACAATTGCTTTTTTAGCGGAGAACAAAATCCCGGTTAATGCTATGCTAGCACCAATTATTCCGGGAATAAATAGTCATGAAATTATAAACTTGGCAAAATTGGCTGCTGACCATGGCGCCTCATCTTTTGCCTATACTATAGTCAGATTAAATGGTGCTATTGGTCTTATTTTTACAGATTGGATAAGGAAAGCCATGCCAGACCGGGCAGAAAAGGTATTGAGCCTTATAGCATCATGCCATGGAGGCAAATTGAATGATAGCAGATTTGGTGTTAGAAATAAGGGAGATGGCAACATTGCCCACCAAATACAGGAAATGGCCAAATTGGCTAAATTGAGATATTATGGAGGAAGATCATTTCCTAAATTAAACAGGGAATTACACGAAGAGTATAAACATGGTCAATTGAAGCTGTTCAAATAGACCAGCTTATATGTAATTCTCTGCGATTCTTCAGAAATAAAACAGGATAAACCTTAGTTTAACTTAGTTCCCATCCCTTACGATAAGAGCCTTTAACCCATTCGTTGGCCTTCTCGTAATTTGTTACTCTCATATTCTTTC
>NZ_JBATGR010000520.1:0-17167 GCF_049665975.1 Eudoraea sp. | reverse complement strand
GTATTAGCCAAAGAAGCAATAATGCAATGAAGAATATTTATTTTGCTTTTTTAAGCGAAGCTAATGGTATTGAACAATTACTTTATTCATATATTCAAAGAATTGTTGCTAAAGGGTCACCCAATCACATAGATTTAACCGATGATCTGGTTTTTAGGATAAATCAATTAGCAAATATGGTGAGTAAGAAAAAAAACCAGATGGAGGCATTTATGAAATTTAAAGTCTCTATAGATGGTGTTCACTTTATTGTTATTGAGCCCGAGTTTGACATTTTACCTCTCGTATCAAAACACTTCAGGTCTAATTTCAACGACAGACAATGGATAATTTACGATATAAAAAGGAACTACGGCCTTTATTTTGACCTTCATACCATTCAATTAATGTCCTTAGATTCAAAAGACATAATAGCGAATGCCAGACCTTCAAATAACCATATTCAAACTGGTGCAATTAATGTTATTGAATTATGGAATACTTATTTTGCCAACAATTCTATTAAATCTTTAATCTCCAATAAATTGCATACACATCAATTACCCAAAAGACGAAGAAAGTATCTGGAAGATAAGGAAGCCGTGTAGTATAATTGCTTTTGTTTTAACAGCAATACTGAAATGGCCACACAAGGAAAAAATATTATATTCCGATACTAGCTCGTTAGTTCCATTTTTCCTCATTAATCTCTTATCATCCAACTCAGAATTATATCAAATGTTACGGGGAATAGAAATTTATATAACAAGTTAACAGGAAGACGATTTGCAATAGCTTATTTGCAAGCCTTTAACAAAATCTAAATAAACCACCCTTCCTTTTTAGTCGTCAAAAACGTACCTTTGCGACTTTGTCTAATTCAATGATAAATTACGAAGAGAATATTGAAGTCAAGGGAGCCCGCGTTCATAATTTAAAAAATATTGACGTAACCATTCCAAGAGAAAAACTGGTTGTAATAACCGGACTTTCGGGAAGTGGTAAATCTTCATTGGCTTTCGATACTATTTACGCAGAAGGTCAGCGCCGTTATATAGAGACCTTTTCTTCTTATGCAAGACAGTTTTTAGGAGGGCTTGAGCGTCCCGACGTAGATAAAATCGATGGCCTGTCTCCGGTTATCGCAATAGAACAGAAAACCACATCAAAATCACCACGTTCTACGGTAGGGACAATTACTGAAGTTTACGATTTTCTTAGGTTATTGTTTGCCAGGGCCTCTAATGCCTACAGCTATAATACCGGCGAAAAAATGGTGAGCTATAGCGATGATAAGATTAAAGAGCTAATTAGCGAAAGTTATTTTGCGAAAAGGATTAGCATCCTGGCCCCGATAATTAAATCAAGAAAAGGGCATTATCGTGAGCTTTTTGAACAAATTGGAAAACAAGGCTTCGTGAAGGTGCGCGTAGATGGCGAAATTATGGATATCACCAAAGGAATGAAGGTGGATAGATATAAAACCCATGATATCGAAATCGTGATAGATCGTCTGAAAATAGATGATAATGAAAATTTGAATAAAAGACTTTCCGAATCTATAAATACGGCCATGTATAGTGGTGATAATGTATTAATGATTCTTGAAGAAGGTGATGCAGTCCCAAGATATTTCAGCAGGGACTTAATGTGTCCTAGTACCGGTATATCATATCCGACACCTGAGCCCAATACATTTTCCTTTAATTCTCCTAAAGGGATGTGCAACGAATGCAATGGCCTGGGACATGTATTCGAAGTAAACGAGAATAAAATTTTTCCGAATAAAAAATTATCAATACAATCAGGTGGCATTGCACCCCTAGGGGAGTATAAAAGTTCATGGGCATTTAAGCAATTAGAAACTATAGCCAAAAGATATGAATTTGAACTTACCGATGCCATAACACAAATTCCTGCTGAAGCACTCACAACTATTCTGTATGGAGGCTCCGAGCAGTTTGAAGTAGATTCTAAAACCCTTGGGGTAAAAAGACTATATAGCATAGATTATGAGGGTATTGCAAATTTTATAAAAAACCAGTACCATCAGGCAGATTCTACATCAATTAAGCGCTGGGCCAGAGATTTTATGGACAAAAGAACCTGCCCCAGTTGTAATGGTTCAAGGTTAAAAATAGAATCACTTTATTATAAAATTGAGGATAGGAATATAGCAGAATTGTGTCAACTAGATATTTCTGAGCTGGCCCGTTTTTTTGATCAACTTGATTCCAAATTAAAAGGAAATCAAAAAAAGATTGCAGAAGAGATTATAAAAGAGATTAAATCCAGGATTAAGTTTTTGTTAGATGTAGGCCTGGACTATTTGTCACTAAACCGCAGCTCAAAATCACTTTCAGGAGGTGAAGCGCAGCGAATAAGACTCGCAACGCAAATTGGATCCCAGTTGGTAGGGGTACTATATATATTGGATGAACCTAGTATTGGATTACATCAACGTGACAACAATCGCCTGATCAAATCACTGGAATCACTCAGGGATATTGGAAATTCTGTAATTGTAGTCGAACACGACCGTGATATGATTGAAAATGCAGATCATGTAATTGATATAGGTCCACAGGCAGGAAAACACGGAGGTGAGATAATCTCAGAAGGAACTCCCGCTGAACTCATTGCCCAACATACATTGACATCTCAATATATAACTGGAGAAATGGAAATTCCTATTCCTGCTACAAGGAGAAAAGGAAATGGAAAAAGTTTAATCTTGACAGGCTGCACAGGAAATAATTTAAAGAATGTATCGGTTAAATTCCCTTTGGGGAAAATGATAGCCGTGACGGGTGTTTCAGGTAGTGGTAAATCAACACTAATTAATGAAACACTTTATCCAATAATGAACGCCCATTATTTTAATGGGGTTAAAAAACCTATGCCATATAAGAAAATTAAAGGACTTGAAAACATTGATAAGGTTATAGATATTAATCAATCCCCGATTGGAAGAACACCAAGGTCTAATCCGGCTACTTATACCGGTGTTTTTGGAGAAATACGTGCTCTTTTTGCTAAAACACCTGAAGCAGCTATCAGGGGTTATAAGCCGGGCCGGTTTAGTTTTAATGTAAAAGGTGGAAGATGTGAAACTTGTCAGGGAGGTGGATTGAGGGTAATTGAAATGAACTTTCTTCCCGATGTATATGTCGAATGTGAAACCTGCAATGGTAAACGATTTAACAGGGAAACTCTGGAAATAAGGTATAAAGGACAATCTATCGCGGATATTCTCGAAATGACCATTGATGAAGCTGTCGGCTTTTTTGACCAAATACCTAAGATATATAGAAAATTAAAGACTATTCAAGATGTTGGACTTGGTTATATCTCACTAGGACAGCAATCAACTACACTTTCGGGTGGAGAAGCGCAACGTGTAAAACTTGCAACCGAATTGTCTAAGCGGGATACAGGAAACACTTTCTATATTTTGGATGAACCCACAACCGGACTACATTTTGAGGATATAAGGGTGCTCATGGAAGTTTTAAATAAATTAGTGAACAAGGGAAATACCATTGTGATCATTGAACATAACATGGATGTTATAAAAATGGCCGATTACATTATTGACATAGGCTACGAAGGAGGGCGTGCGGGCGGCATGATAGTTGCGGCAGGATCTCCGGAAGAAGTGGCTAAAGACGATAAAAGTTATACGGCATTTTACCTTAAAAAGGAATTTAGTTTAAAAAAATCGAGGCTAGAAGTTCGTAGTTAATTCTGTTGGTCGATAAGATCGACATGTAAGTGACAAAAAAATAGAAATATGAGGAAAGAGAAGCATCATAAAGGATGGAATGAAATTAAAACCAATGATTCATGGGCTATTTTTAAAATAATGGGTGAGTTTGTAAACGGTTTTGAAAAAATGAGTGCCATTGGCCCTTGCGTTACAATTTTTGGTTCTGCCAGAACCAAAGAAGATGCCGAATATTACCAACTAACTGTAAAAGTTGCCAAAAAGGTTTCAGAAGCTGGTTATGGCATTATTACAGGAGGGGGACCTGGTATTATGGAAGCAGGTAATAGAGGAGCACATTTGGCTGGAGGAACCTCTGTTGGGCTCAATATAGATCTTCCTTTTGAACAACATGACAATCCTTACATTGATGATGATAAGAGCCTGGATTTTGATTATTTCTTTGTTAGAAAGGTAATGTTTGTAAAATACTCGCAGGCATTTGTGGTTTTACCCGGAGGATTTGGTACACTTGATGAACTCTTTGAAGCCATCACGCTGATTCAAACAAATAAAATTGGTAAATTCCCTATTATTCTGGTCGGAATAGCTTTTTGGAAAGGATTGATAGACTGGATTAAAAGCACAATGTTGAATGAAGGAAATATTAGTAAGACAGACCTCGATTTAATACGTATTGTTGATACAGAGGAAGAAGTTGTAGAAATTATTGATGCTTTCTACAAAGGCCATACCCTGAGTCCTAATTTCTAATTCATATATGTTACTACAGCGCATTCCAACTTTTATATTAATAACTGCTATCTTGTATTTCGTATTGGGGATTGGCGGTATTTATGCGCAACATAGTAACAACCTAAAAGCCTCTTTGGAGAGCGAAACCAGAGAAATTAATATCCAACAGGAATTTGAATATTTAAATGATTCACAAGATACCTTAAGTGTATTGTATTTTAATGATTGGGCAAATGCCTATTCTGATAAAAACACTGCCCTTGCAAAACGATTCGCAGAGGAATTTAGAAAGAGTCTTCATCTAGCCAAAGAAAAAGATCGGGGCAGGACGGAAATTTTTACCATTGTAGATGATGAATACCGAGCTATCTCCTGGAGTAGAACAAAAGGTTTGGATATCATCAAAATTGAACTTAATAGCCCTTTGGCTCCGGGTAGTTATGCCAAATTATTTATTACTTATACTGTCAAGCTCCCGCCAAATAAATATACTCCTTATGGATATAACAAAGAAGGTGGTTATTATTTAAAAGACTGGTATCTAACACCAGCGGTTTATGACGGTAAATGGCAATTATATTCAAACAAAAATCTTGAAGACCTGTATACCGGAAATACCAACACCAATATTATTTTCAGCTATCCCGATTCGTTGTTCTTTGGCACTAATTTCAAGGAAGTAAATATAACAGGCTTTCCAGGAAAAAAACAGGCCACATTAGTAGGGGTAAACAGAAAGAGTTGTTACATTATTCTGAATTCACAAAAAAAGTTCACAAAACATGTCACTCCGGAAATAATAGTGGTTACAGATCTCAGGGCAACAAAATACGATGAAATTTCGCAGGGAGTTTCAATTAATAGGATTTCACGCTTTATTCATGATAATCTGGGGGACTTTCCTTATGAGCAGCTATTGGTTAGTGAAGTGGATTTTAATAAAAACCCAATTTATGGCTTAAATCAGCTACCCTCTTTTATACGTCCTTATGAGAAGCAGTTCCAGTTTGAAATGACATTTATGAAAACTGCCCTTAACAGTTATATGAGAGAATCTATATTCCTTAATCCAAGAAAGGAAAAATGGGTTACAGATGCCGTGATTAATTACATAATGATCAAATTCGTCGAAGAGTTTTATCCCAATCAAAAGCTGCTAGGAAAACTTTCTAAAGGTTGGCTGATTAAAGGGTTTCATTTAGCTCAAATGGACTTCAATGAGCAATATTCCTTTTTATATATGTTTACGGCAAGAAAAAATCTTGATCAGGCACTTAACACACCAAATGACTCTCTTATAAAATTTAATCAGAAAATAGCTAATACCTATAAAGCGGGACTCGGCCTGGCCTATCTTGCCGATTACACAAGTGTTGATAACATTGACATGGCCATCAAAGAGTTTTATGAACAATATAAATTAAAACCTGTAATACCATTGGATTTCGAGCGTGTTTTAAAGGAGAATTCGCAAAAAGATATCGATTGGTTTTTTAAAAGCTATGTCTCAACGGACGAACGTATTGATTTTAAGATATCCAACGTGGTTAAAACCCGGGATTCACTTTATGTGACTCTTAAAAACAAAACAGGGACAGACGTTCCAATATCTTTATTCGGATTGAAAAAAGACACAGTAGTGTCTGAATATTGGTTTAATGGAATTAAAAACGAGCAAACTTTTACTATACCGCGAAATTTCGAAGATAAGTTAGTCCTTAATTACGATCATACAATTCCGGAATTTAATCAGAGAGATAACTGGAAGGCATTAAAGGGTTTCTTTATCAGCAATAAGAAGTTAAAATTTCAATTTTTTAAAGATGCCGAAGATCCATATTACAATCAAATTTTTTATATGCCCACACTGGGTTTTAATATATACGATGGTTTAGCTCCGGGGATTAGATTTACTAATAAAACACTTCTTGAACGACCTTTTGTATTTGATTTTTCTCCACAGTATTCATTCAGGGAAAAAACACTAGTAGGAAATGGCAAACTTACTTATAGGCATTATCACGGAAAGAGTGGATTTTATGTCACAAATTATGCGGTGCGTGGGTCTTCATCCCATTTTCAGGTCAATTCGCGCTATAGTACATTTACCCCCTCTGTTAGTTTTGGATGGCGCCCTGCAGATCTTATATCCAATAAGCGGCAGTTACTTACCTTGAGATATGTTAATGTGTTTAGAAATATTGATCCAAGTCTTGATATAGAAACCGATCCGGATTACAGCGTTTTCAATGCAAGGTTTAGAAATACAAATAATGGCATTGTCGACTATTTCTCATGGTTTGTGGACGCTCAACATTCTTCTGATTTCACCAAATTGGCGTTCAATCTCGAATACCGGAAACTATTTGTAAATAATACCCAGTTTAATTTTCGCTTTTTTGCCGGTAAGTTTTTAAGAAACAAGACAACCGGAGACTATTTTAGCTTTGCCCTTGACAGGCCAACAGATTATTTATTTGATTACAATTACCTGGGTAGATCCGAAGATTCTGGGATATGGAGTCAACAATTGATTATTGCCGAAGGTGGTTTTAAATCTCAATTGGAGAACCCTTTTTCTAACGATTGGATCGCTACCACTAATTCCAGCGTAAATATTTGGAGATGGATAGAAGTATATGGTGATTTAGGATTTATCAAAAATCAAAATCAGCCCACAAGATTCGTATATGATTCAGGGATACGTCTTAATTTACTTACAGATTATTTTGAATTATATTTTCCCATATATTCAAATAACGGTTGGGAAATTGCACAGCCAAACTATGCAGAGAGAATTCGCTTTATAGTCACCCTAAGTCCTAGAACTTTACTAGGTCTTTTTACCAGAAAATGGTTTTAAATATTATACTATTCTTAGAAATAATCTATTTTTTTAAATTATTAATAATTAGTTCTTGCTTTTTGGTGGATTTTTTATTCTTTTATTAATAAAAAACCAATTTTTTTGATTGTAAAAATCATCCTGTTTTCATATTTTTGTCACAAATCTTTCCCTAATGAGTTTTAAACTACAAACCAGTGATGACATTTCCTTTGAGGATTTTAGGGCACAGATTTTAAAGGATTATGAAATCGCAGTCACAAGCAGGGAGTGTAGTATTTTAGGCAGAAGGGAGGTTCTGACTGGTAAAGCCAAATTTGGAATTTTTGGGGATGGAAAGGAGTTGCCTCAATTAGCAATGGCCAGATCCTTTAGAAACGGCGACTTTAGAAGCGGTTACTACAGGGACCAAACTTTTATGATGGCACTGGGACAATTAAGTCCTAAGGATTTTTTTCATGGCTTGTATGCTACTACAGATATTGCAAAAGAGCCCATGAGTGCAGGAAGGCAAATGGGAGGTCATTTCGGATCTTACAGCCTTAATCCAGATGGCTCTTGGAAAGACCTCACCGCACAAAAAAATAGTAGTCCTGATATATCTCCTACAGCGGGTCAGATGCCTCGACTTCTTGGTCTGGCAGAAGCTTCAAAAATCTACCGCAATGTCAAAGGAATAGATACCACTAAATTTTCCAATAATGGAAATGAAGTAGCCTGGGGTACAATAGGCAATGCCAGTACATCTGAAGGCCTTTTTTTTGAAACATTTAATGCCGCGGGAGTTTTACAAGTACCAATGATCATTAGTGTATGGGACGATCAATATGGAATTTCCGTACCTGCCAAATTCCAAACAACTAAAGAAGATATTTCAGAAGTTCTTAAAGGATTTCAAAGAGATGAAGATAACAAGGGCTATGAGATTCTAAAAGTGAAAGGCTACGATTATACTGCACTAATACACGCTTATGAAAATGCATCTGAACTGGCAAGGGAAGAACATATTCCTGTATTGATCCATGTAACAGAACTGACACAACCTCAGGGGCATTCCACCTCAGGATCGCAGGAAAGGTATAAAAGTGAGGATAGATTGCTTTGGGAAAAAGAAAATGATTGCAATAAGCGATTCAGAGAATGGATACTTGAAAACAAAATTACAGATAATGAATCTTTGTCTGCAATAGAATTAGCGATTAAAAAAGAGGTTAGGACAGCAAAAAAAGAAGCTTGGATAGAGTTCTTATCTCCTCATAAAGAGGCTAAAAAAACCCTAATAGAATTGTTGGATAATCTGGCTATAAATAGTCCTAATAGAGCATTTATAACAAAAATCAAGAATGATCTTATTGCCATTGAAGAGCCACTAAAAAAAGATTTGGCTTCAAAGTCTAGAAAAGCCCTTCGACATGTATTAGGTGAAAATTCAAAGGAAAAGGATGCCTTGTTACTATGGGTTGAAAATTTTCTAAAAGACTCACAAATAAAATTCAGCTCACACCTCAATAGTGAATTACCCAACAAGGCAATAAACATTGAGGAAATAAGACCGATATACGATGATAAGCCTGAAAAGGTAGATGGGAGAATTATTCTCAGAGATAACTTTGATAGTCTTTTTGGAAAATATCCACATGCCCTTATTTTTGGTGAAGATAGTGGTACTATTGGCGACGTAAACCAGGGATTGGAAGGTCTTCAGAAGAAATATGGCGAATTGAGGATTGCGGATACCGGTATAAGAGAGGCCACAATTATTGGTCAGGGAATTGGTCTGGCACTAAGGGGCTTAAGGCCGATAGCGGAAATACAATATCTGGATTATTTGTTGTATGGCCTGCAAACTCTTAGTGATGATTTGGCAACCTTACTTTATCGAACAGTTGGCAAACAAAAGGCGCCGTTAATAATTCGCACAAGAGGACATCGCCTGGAGGGTATTTGGCATTCTGGTTCTCAAATGGGAGGTATTATTCACTTTCTTCGGGGGATTTATGTGTTGGTGCCCAGAAACATGACTAAAGCAGCCGGTTTTTACAATACGTTGATGAAAAGTGATGAACCGGCCTTAATAATAGAAAGTTTAAACGGGTATAGACTTAAGGAAGACAAACCAATTAACCTGGGTGAAATTTGCACCCCTATCGGAGTGGTGGAAATTGTTAAAGAAGGTTCAGATATTACTCTTTTGTCTTATGGTTCAACGCTCCGTATGGTTCAACATACAGCGCAGGAATTAAAAGAAGTAGGAATTAATGCCGAGGTAATTGACGCACAGTCCTTACTCCCATTTGATCTTAAAAATACTGTCCTTAGCAGTATTAAAAAAACCAGTAGATTGTTGGTCATTGATGAAGATGTACCCGGAGGATGTGCCGCTTATCTAATGCAAGATATTATAGAGCGCCAGGGAGCTTATAAATATCTGGACAGCGCACCTCAAACCCTAACGGCAAAAGCTCACAGACCTGCCTATGCTACAGATGGAGACTATTTTTCTAAACCAAATGCCGAGGACATATTTGAAAAGGTTTATGATATTATGCATGAGGTAAATCCGACTGAATATCCAAAACTCCGTTGAGATAATAGCTCAATACATAATTTGCTTACACTTTTAGAGTTTATTCTATTCATTTTAATTAAAGAACATCATTAATTCTAATAATTTTCTAATACCCTATTCTAATCTTGGCTAGTAGATATATATAAGTCAAAAATTTAGCCTGAAATCTTAAATTTGGGTATATTCCACTTCAATAATAATTAATCATAATCTTGAAATCATGAAGACAACATACATATTAATTCTTTGCATTGTAATAGGTTGGTCATCATTCGGGCAACCTCAAGTTACTATTTCAGATTTCGAAAAGCTTGATAATAGCAATTGGATAGGTAGTCTGATGTATATAAATTATACAGATGGACAAGAAGTAACGTTAAGAACAACAATGCAAATTTTGCTTGAAGGAAATAAGATCTTGATGCATACGCAGTATTCTGATGAACCAAAAGCAAATTCTAAAGAAAGTATCAAAATAAGAAAAGATGGAGCATATTTAGGAAATGAAGAGCTTATTGAAAAAAATATGGAAATGGGAATTTTGAAACTGGTAACAAAATATCAGGGTAAAGACAACAATAAAACTGCAATGATTTATAAAACATATACTATAAGTGAAAATGAATTCACGATTGAAAAAAGAGTAGATTATCTGGATTCCGAACAAAAGATTTTGCGGAATAGATATCGTTATCAAAAAGTTTCAGGATAATATATTTTTATTATCGCGTTTTAGAAAATTTACCATTGCCAAATGATATGGCGTAAACCTTTTATTAATGTGAAATGATAAATCTATATTTTTAAAATGCGTGTTTACATATGGTTATTATCTAAGTTAATTGTTTTGACAGAATGTGACGATACAGTTGTATTGCACTACTTAAATTCTAAACCTTATGGCCAAATGTTATTAAAAAAAGCTTAATTTAGATTTTCCAATCTTAAAATGAATGACTAAAAAACTTAAAAGTGATATTGGTCTGGCAGTTTTGCGTATTCTTCCCTCTGCCTTTTTATTATCTCATGGTATTCCCAAATTGCAAAAACTTCTGAATGGGGATTTTGAATTTGCCGATCCAATAGGGATCGGATCTACACCTTCTCTGTTTTTAGCAGTTATTGGTGAAGTCATTTGCCCTTTACTCGTAATAATTGGCTATAAAACCCGTTGGGCCTCCTTACCAATTGTGATAACAATGGCTGTGGCCGCCTTTATTGTACACGGTTCAGATCCTTTTGGAAGAAAAGAACTCGCTTTAATGTACTTAGTGTGTTTTGCGGTTATAATGTTGCTAGGGCCAGGACGTTATAGCATCGATAAAAAATAATCTCTCTATATTATTTTGACCAGAAGTTCTTTCAAAAGATCGGCTTGTGAAATATTATAGGCCCCTACTCCTTTTCCTTTTAAATCCATTTCCCGCAAATAGGAAATAATACTACTAACGCGCTTCATGGGATAATTTCTGGATGCTATCTGAAACTCTCCCACAAAATAAGGATTGATCCGTAGAGCTGAGGCCACATTCTTAGGCGAATGGTCCGATAATCCATGATATTGAAGTAACTGTGTGAAAAAATTATGCAACAGGCTCACAGTAACAATAAATGGGTTATCCTTTGGGTTCTGTGCAAAATAATTGATTATCCTGGTAGCTTTGACAACATTTTTTTCGCCTATAGCTTTTTTTAACTCAAAGTTATTGTAGTCCTTACTTATACCTATATGCTTTTCAATAAGATCGGGGTTGATTTCGGTGTTCTTTGGAAGTACTAATTGTAATTTTTCTAATTCATTATTGATTCTGCTCAGGTCTGTACCCAAATACTCTACTAATAAAACCGAGGCCTTATGTGAAATAGAATAGCCCTTCTGCTTTAAGGTTAATCGAATCCAATCTGAAACCTGATTTTCATAGAGTTTTTTACTATCAAAAATGACACTTCCGTTAGCTAAAATAGTTTTGTGCAATTTTTTGCGTTTGTCCAATTTTTTGTATTTGTAACAGAAAACCAGTACTGTTGAAGTTTGTGGGTTGGCAGCATAAGTACTTAATTCCTCTATATTTCTCGATAAATGCTGCGCTTCCTTCACAATTACTACCTGTCTCTCGGACATCATTGGATATCTCTTTGCATTGGCCAATACCTGTTCTAAAGATACTTCTTTGCCATATAAAACCATTTGATTAAAGCCCTTCTCCTCCTCGGTAAGAATATTATCACTAATGAACTGGGCTATTTTGTCAATATAATATGGCTCATCACCCATCAAAAAATATATTGGGCTTATGTTTCCATTTCGGATGTTATTTACAATCTGCTTTACTTCTTCCATCCAAAAAAAATTACCAAATTTGTTTTATGCTATCTCTCAACTTTCCAGGCTACGACTTCCGATTCAAAAGTAGCGAAAATAAGCAGCAAATTTTTGACATTATACGTAAAAAATTTGTAGCTCTGCAGCCTGAAGAGTGGGTGCGGCAGCATGTAATCCATTATTTAAGCATAGATAAAAAGTATCCAACGTCTCTAATTAATGTTGAAAAAACCTTATCACTAAACGGTTTGAGAAAAAGATATGATATTGTAGTCTTTAATACCGATGGTAGTATCCATATTCTGGTAGAATGCAAATCGCCAAACATTACAATCTCACAAAACGTTTTTGATCAAATTGCAAGATATAATCTAAAAATGAAAGCAGAATACCTTATGGTCACTAATGGTTTAGATCATTTTTATTGCAATATGAATTATGAAGAAGAAAAATATTCTTTTTTAAGGCAAATTCCTGATTTTAGCCGTTAATTTGCAACCGTTTTGAAATTTGCAATCGTCATACTTAATTGGAACGGAGAAGCACTCCTGGAGCGCTACCTCTCTTTGGTGGTACAATATTCCGGGGACGCTGATATCTATTTAGCAGATAATGCGTCTACCGACGGTTCTGTGGCTTTTGTAAAAGAAAACTTTCCCAATGTAAATCTTATACAAAATAGTTCAAATAACGGATTTGCAAAAGGATACAACGACGCATTAAAACAGGTCGACGCAGATATCTATTGCCTTTTAAATTCTGATGTTGAAGTAACACCTGGTTGGCTCGATCCAATAAAAGATGCATTTGTAAAATTTCCGAATGCTTCCATAATACAACCCAAGATTCTTGATCTGCTAAAAAGAGATTATTTTGAATATGCCGGAGCGGCAGGTGGCTTTTTAGATCAGTTTGGATATCCATTCTGCAGGGGGCGTATTTTTCAGGCCATCGAAAAAGATGAAGGGCAGTATGATGATACTACGGAAATTTTTTGGGCAACCGGTGCTAGTATGTTTATAAAAAGTGATGTGTTTGATAGCCTTGGAGGATTTGATGAGGATTATTTTGCACATCAGGAAGAGGTTGATCTATGTTGGCGAGCACAAAACAAAGGACTAAAGGTTTACTATGTTGGAGCATCATATGTTTATCATCTGGGAGGTTCAACATTAAGTAATATGAATCCAAAAAAAACTTTTTTGAATTTTAGAAATTCACTTTTTTCAATAACTAAAAATCTTCCACGAAAAAAGGCATTTCCTATAATTTTTGTTCGACTTTTCCTTGATGGAATCGCGGCAATTCGATTTATTTTTCAGCTTAAACCTGTTCACTCCTGGGCTATTCTGAGAGCACATTTAAGCTATTACCGGCACTTTGGTGAAATGTATAAGAAAAGGGAAAAAGTCAATTTCGTCCCATTATACTATATTACAAAATCCATAGTATGGTCCTATTTCGTATATCAGGTAAAGAATTTTAACATTTTAGTAAAAGATTAACTAATTTTGACAAATTAAAGGAAATCAAATGTCATAATTTTACCATGAATTGGGCAAAGTTGATTTAAACAAACAATTAATTTTATATAAACATTATTATGAAAAAATTTATTCTAGGCTTTATTGGAATGGCAGTCCTTTTATCATCTTGCGTATCTCAAAAGAAATATGCTGATTTAGAGACTAAACAAAAAGAGACGCAAGACCTGTTAAATTCTGCAACAGTTAAATTAAATTCCTGTATTGAGGAAAAGGCCACAGCAGATGCAAGGTTGCAGACTTTGGAAGATCAGAATTCATTTCTGAAAGCAAACAATCAGGAGTTAATAAATAACATGGGGAATTTAACTACCCTAACAACAAAGGGTGCAGAAAATCTTGAAAAATCTTTGGAAAGTCTTCAGGAAAAGGATCTCACCATTCGTAAATTACAAAATGCTATCACCAGAAGAGATTCTGTAAATCTTGCACTAGTACAAAGCCTGAAAGGAGTTCTTGGAAATTTAGATGACCAGGATATTGAGATCAATGTTGAGAAAGGCGTAGTTTTTATTTCCATTTCGGATAAACTATTATTTAGCAGTGGAAGTTATAATGTTACGGCAAGAGCTAAGGAAATATTAGGTAAAGTTGCGCAAGTTGTAAACAACAAACCCGATTTTGAGTTTATGGTAGAAGGACATACCGATGATGTTCCTTACAGGAAAGGTGTCTTATTAGACAACTGGGATTTAAGTGTAAAAAGATCTACAGCAGTGGTTCGTATTTTACAAAATGATTATAATGTAGATCCAACAAGGATGACTGCAGCCGGCAGATCACAGTATATTCCGATTTCTGCAACTGAAAAATCCAGAAACAGAAGAACAAGAATTGTTGTTCTTCCAAAAATTGATCAGTTCTATAGCATGATTGAAGAAGGAATGAAAGATCCTGCTATCAACGACTAAACATAGAATAATTTTATAACTAAACCGCGGTCATTGATCGCGGTTTTTTTATATAATATCAGGATCTCCTTTACCAACTCTAAGTACTTCCGGCGAGTCTCCTGAAAGATCAACTACCGTAGATCCTATATTGCCTCCGTATCCTCCATCAATGACAATATCTACCAGGTTGTGCCATTTTTCAAAAATTAATTCAGGATCAGTAGTATATTCCAAGAGTTCATCTTCATCCCGAATTGAGGTTGATACAATTGGATTTCCCAACACTTCAACCAAAGTCCTTGCAATATTATTATCGGGAATTCTAATCCCCACAGTCTTTCTTTTCTTAAAATCCTTAGGCAATTTACTACTGCCAGGCAATACAAAAGTATAAGGACCCGGTAGACAACGCTTAAGAATCTTGAATGTTGGAGTATCTAATTGCCTTACATAATCTGAAAGATTACTAAGGTCAGCACATACAAAGGACCAATAGGCTTTCTCTAATTTAATTCCCTTAATACGAGCAATTTTTTCCATGGCTTTTGTACTGGTAATATCACAACCCAGACCATAAACAGTATCCGTGGGATATATTATTAAACCACCTTTTCGCAGGATGGATACAACCTTATCTATTTCCTTTGGATTAGGATTCTGTTCGTATATCTTAATAAATTCGGCCATTTTCTTACTAGATGTTTGAAGTAAATATCTATTTCAATATTAAAACAAAATCATAGGTTATCTAATGTTCAATGATTTCCAGTTTTGCAAATCGAAGCAGCAACTTTTTTATATCGCCTTTTACAAATTGTATTTCCGCCTTCTTATCATTGCCGGCTCCTTCAATACGCAATACTTTACCACGACCAAAACGTGTATGATTTACCAAAGTACCTTCCGATAGATTTGGATCTATTGTATTTGTATTTCCAATGGGCTTGGATAATTCCGGTTTTAGTTTTCTTAACTTTCTTAATTGTTTCTCATTGGGTTTTCCAATTCCTGGTGGAATACCATTTTCAGGCTTTAGTTGTCGTAGTTTTGACTTATCTACATCACCAAAAATATCGTTATTAATTAAAGGTTTATATCGATAGTTATCAACCGGAGTTAAGTTCTCGATATATTTATCCTCTATTTCTTCAATAAAACGACTGGGTTCAGCATCAATTAATTTACCCCACCGATATCTGTTTTGAGTATATGTTAGATATGCCTGTTCCTCGGCACGGGTTAGTGCAACATAGAATAGCCTGCGCTCCTCTTCCAACTCACTTCGTGTATTCATGCTCATTGCAGAAGGGAAAAGATCCTCTTCCATTCCAACAATATAAACAAATGGAAACTCCAATCCTTTTGCCATGTGAATGGTCATTAGAGCCACCCGGTCATCATCTCCGGTGTCCTTATCCAAATCCGTGGCCAGTGCTACATCTTCCAGAAATTCAGTAAGATCGCCTTTTGAATCGGCTAATTCCTTTTGCCCTTCAACAAAGTCTTTGATACCATTTAATAATTCTTCTATGTTCTCCATTCGAGCAATACCCTCGGGAGTGCCATCCTTCTTAAACTCCAGGAGAATCCCAGTTTTCTTAGCCACATGCTCAGCCAAAGTAAAAGCATCCTCACTCTCATTCATTATCTGAAAACTCTTTATCATATTAGTAAAATCTTCGAGTTTTCTTTTTGTACCTGCATTAATTTTTAAATCTATTTTTTCCAAATTTTCCATTACTTCAAATATAGATCTTGAGTAATGGTTAGCAGCTACGGTTAGTCTGTCAATTGTAGTCTGGCCTATACCCCGAGTTGGGAAATTTATAACTCTTTTTAGCGCCTCTTCATCCTTAGAGTTGATTACCAATCTTAGATAAGATAACAAATCCTTGATTTCCTTTCGTTGATAGAAAGAAAGGCCTCCATAAATTCTATACGGAATATCTCTTTTTCTTAAGGCATCCTCAATGGCCCGGGACTGAGAATTTGTGCGATAAAGCACGGCGAAATCTCCATTTAGACGCTGGTTCTGCATTTTATTTTCAAAAATAGAACCCGCCACATATCGCCCTTCTTCAGCATCAGTGGTGCTTCTATGAAGTTTTATCTTGGTACCCTCATCATTCGATGTCCAAACAACCTTTTCCAGTTGGTTTTTATTGTTGGCTATGATTGAATTTGCGGCATTAACTATATTTTTGGTAGAGCGGTAATTTTGCTCTAACCTATACACGGCAACATCGTCATAGTCGCGCTGAAAGTTTAAAATATTTGTTATGTTCGCGCCTCTGAAAGAGTAAATACTCTGAGCGTCATCGCCTACAACACAAATATTTTGAAAACGGTCTGCCAGCGCTTTTACAATAAGATATTGAGAGTGATTGGTATCCTGATACTCATCTACCAGAATATATCTGAACCTTTCCTGATATTTCATTAAAACTTCTGGGAAACGGCTTAATAATTCATTGGTACGCAAAAGTAGATCATCAAAATCCATTGCGCCGGCTTTAAAGCATCGGTCTACGTAGTTTTGATATATATCACCC